>DASPJT010000082.1:0-3414 GCA_035628455.1 Minisyncoccota bacterium | reverse complement strand
CGTCCTTGAGGGAGTCGAGCGCCTCGTCCGAGATCTCCTGCCGGTCCTCCACATGGTAGAGGTGGCGGTGGCGGTTGATGGTCTCGCGGAGGAGCGCCGCACGCTCTAGAGCCTGTTTAGACGCCTTAGCCATGGCGCTATGGTATAGAAAAAAGCTCTCTAACGCTAGCTTTTTTAGGGAATCAGGCGCCTAGTACTCCACCTGGAGCGCCCGTTCCACTCTCCGCCCGCCGCCAGCGCAGATATTGTAGCCGCGCGCCTGCAGTCGGGTCTTGATCTCTCCCGCGACAGGCGCCCGTTTGTCCACGATGACGTCCGCGCAGGCGCCCGCGGAATCTCCGTTCACCAGAGTGACCCGGAACGTGGAGCGCATCCAGGTGCCTTCGGTATCGGTGTACGCTGCCGGGGATATGGAAAATGTCTGCCCGTTGCAGACGGCGGGAGAAGGATTGAAGGCTGCCTGAGTGGAATCGTTGTAGCGGAAATCGAGGAAGAGGGCGCACTCCGTGCCGGTGTCCGCCGCATAGAGGGCGTTTAGGGATTCGCGGGCGGTGCCGGAGAGGACGATCTGCTTAATGGCGAGGTCCGCGATCACCGTGCCGATCGCGAGCACCACGCTCGCGATGATGGAGGCCATGAGGAGAGCGAATCCCCTGTCGCGTCTTTGATGGAAGAGGCTCATATATCTCAGAAGGTCTGCCAGTTAGCGAGCTCGTCGACCAAGGTGATCGTCTTCGAGATCCCCCCGGTCGCCCAGGAGACTGTCACCGTCACCTTCTCCTCGTCTGCCGCGATCCTCTCGAGGCGGAAGGACCGCTTGAACGGAGAATCGGGATATGACCCTCCGTGGACGTAGAAGGGGTTAGCGGGAGCGGTGGTGTCGAGCTTGAGGAAGGGGCAGGTATCGTGCCCCGCGCCGCAGACCGTGATCGTGCCCTGCTTGGCGTCTACCGTGCAGTGCGCGGCTTCGCAGTTCGGATTCGAGGTGAGGCCGGTGAGCCAGGGAGGATTCTGCGGATCCGTATTGAGGGAAGCGAGCCCGTTGCCGTCGCGCACCGCGCGCACGTACTCCATGGCTTCCTGCGCCAGGAAGTAGGCGGTGATCTGATCGCGCGCGATCCCCGCCGCGAAGATGCCGCGGGCGGCGATCGTCATGGGGCCCGCGAGCGCGGTCAGGAGGACGCTGATCGCGACCAGGGTCTCGATGAGAGTGAATCCTTTCTGTGGAGAGGTTTTCATATATCAGATATCGAAGAGCCGCTGCGTCACCGAGGTCTGCACATGGAAATTCGTGCGCGTCTTCGCGGAGATCTGCGCGGACCCGTAGATGGTGATGAGCGCCCGGGGCTGGGCGAGCCTGCTCGCCGCCACGTTGTCGCTCGTGCAGATGATGCTCCCGTCCTTCGGGCACGCCCCGGCGACATAGAACCGGAAGCCCTGCACGTCGATCTCCGGAGCGGTGAGGCGGGACCAGGAACTCCCCCCGTCGCGGGACATCTCGATGAATCCGCCAGAGGCGTCGGTATTGTGGCGGTAGACGTAGCGGGTGGTAGAGAGCACCGATCCTTCGATGGCCTCCCGCGGCTTGAAGGCGAAGTAGCTCTCTCCCAGGGCGCAATCCTGGGGGCTCGTGAGCGTGCCGCTCGCGCCGCAGTGATAGGAAGCGCCGACGCGGATGGTGCGGGTGACGCTCTCGAGAGCGGCAGAGAGGTTATTCATCACGATCTGCTGGGATTGGGCCTTGCGGTTCGCGTCGATGATGGACATGAGAGAGCCGACGGCGATGAGCATGACCGCCGCGAAGAGGCCCGTCGCGACGATGATCTCGACCAAGGTGAAGCCTGCATTCTTTTTTAGGTGGAGGCTCATAGGCATGAAGACGCGGACACGGTGATCTGCCCGGTATTGGTCACGACCACATAGCGCAGAGTCCCCTCGAGCGACTTCAAGGTGACGCACCCGCGGATATTGTTCCCGTCATCAGGAACCCCCGCGCGCACGCCGACGATGCGCGCTTCCGGATCGGGTCGCACGAAGGAGATGTCGAGCTCATCCGCAGAAACACAGCTCCCGCCCCCCGAAGGCTGGGCGCAGAGGTCATACACGAAATTCCCGCGGGTGATGGTGAGAAGGTCGAGACAGGGGCTGTTCGCCGTCCCGCAGCTTGCGACCGTGGCGGCAGCGGGCTTGCGCGGATCGTAGGTCGCCGGTACCGGCACCGGCGCCTCGTTGTCCGCGAAGAAGATGATGGAGGTATTGAGGCCCGCGGTCTTGTCGAAATGGACTCCGTACGGGTAGTTGAAGGGATTCGCCCCCGCAGAGAACTCGCGCACGGAGAGGCCGTAGACCTGCGCCTGGCGGATAGTGAGCGCGATCTGATAGGCGACGTTGGTGAGGAGAGTCGAGCCGCTGAACTGGCTCTGCCGCGCGAAGATGACGGTGGTGAGGAGCCCGAAGATGGCGATCACCACCAGGAGCTCGACGAGGGTGAAGCCTCTCTCCCGAGTCTGCTTGAAAAAGAAGGAGCGCATGGTTTAGAGAAGCGACGAGAGGAGTTCCTGGTCAAAGAGCGAGAAGTGGGTGAAGAGCACCAGCAAAGCCCCCGCGACAAGGAACGGAGCGAACGGCACCTCGCTCTTCATTGTAAGAGGAACGCCGCCCAAACTCAATCGCGCTCCGACCTTCCCGAGGAGGATGAGGAGCAGCCCGAAGAGCGCTCCCATCCAGAAGCCGAGGATGATCGCGGAAAGGCCTTCCGCAAGACCGAGGAGGAGGCCGATGCCGAAGGCGAGCTTGGCGTCCCCGAACCCCATCCATCTCCCCTCCGAGAAATACCAGAGCGCCGCGAAGGGAGTGGCGAGCGCTGCGCCCGCGAGGAGGTAGGGAGTGACCGAAGCGCCTTCGAAGAGATGCAGGAAGAGGGCGGCGAGGGCGAAGAGAGCGACGAAAGGATCAGGGATGATCTGGTGGCGGATGTCGTAGGCGACGAGTGCTACGAGCGCGGAAGAAGCGATGAGATAGGAGACGAGTCCCCCGAGGAGGAGCACGGAAGGGTGCGAGACATCGAAGAGCGCCAAACTCCCGAGGAAGAGAAGCCCGGTCGCCATCTCCACGAGCGGATACTGGGGAGAGATGGGGCTACGGCAGCTGCGGCAGCGACCCCGGAGGAAGAGCCAGCTTACTACCGGCACGAGTTCGAGCGGAGAGAGTCTGACCCCGCAGGAGAGGCAGCCAGAGCGACCGGAGAGAGAGCGGCCGGTGCGATAGCGGATAATGAGAACGTTGAGGAAGCTCCCGATGATGAGGCCGAACAGGAAAAGGCCGATAGCGGTAAGGACGAAGAGGCTCGCACCCATTGCCTAAAGTATACCGCGGAAAAACAAAACCCCGGACTGACGTCCGGGGTTTTGACCG
>DASPJT010000081.1:0-2435 GCA_035628455.1 Minisyncoccota bacterium | reverse complement strand
CCGTAGTAGCGGGCGATCTCGCGGGCTTTCTCGTAACGGCGGAGGTTCTCTGGAGGAGCTTTAGGCATGGTTGCTTATTTCTCGAGCGCGCCGGGAAGGGGGTCGGCCTTAGGGAGCGGGAAGAGCCGCAGGAAGGCGCGGCCGATGATGTTGTCGCGCGGCAGGGCTCCCCAGGCGCGCGAGTCCGAGCTCGCCGCGCGGTTGTCGCCCATGACGAAGTATTCTTCCGCGCCGAGAGTCACCTCTCCGGAATCCTCCCGGCCGAAGCGCACGTAGGACTGGTCGAGCGCGAGGCCCTTCGGATATGCTTTGTTCTTTATAGTGACCTCGCCTTGCCTGATCTCCACGGTCTCCCCGGGGAGGCCGATGATGCGCTTGATGAAGTACTTGGACGGGTCCTTGGGATAGCGGAAGATGATCACATCCCCGCGCTCCGGCTCCTCGAAATGATAGGTCAGGCGGTCCACCACCAGGTATTCGCCGGTGTCGAACGTCGGCTCCATGGATGCGCCGGAGACGATGAAGGGTTCGGCGATGAAGAGGCGGATGGGGACGATGATCGCGAGAGTGAGGAAAGCGAAGTGAGCCATTTCTCGAAGGAGCGAAGGCTGTTTCGTTTCCATACGTGCGTGAATTGTAATACGGATGTTCGGAGCGCTACAAGACGGAGTGGCATTTTTCTGTGTTCTGCTACACTATCCCCATGTCGTATCTAATAGTCGGTCTCGGAAATCCTGGGAGGGAATATGAAAACACGCGGCACAACGCCGGGCAGATGATGCTCGACGCGATCGCGGAGCGTTTCAAGTTCAAAGAGGCGAAAGAAAGCGCGAAGGCGAAGGGGATGGAACGCGCGGGCGAGATCGCGGGGAAGAAAGTCATCCTGCTCGCCCCCGGCGAGTTCATGAACAACTCTGGCCGCAGCGTGAAGCCGTATATAAAGACGCCGAAGGATCTGGAGCGCCTCGTAGTCATCTATGACGAGCTCGATCTGCCCTTCGGCCGCATCAAACTCTCCTATGGAAGGAGCGCGGGCGGCCACAACGGCCTCGATTCGGTCATCAAGGCGGTGAAGAGCAAGGACTTCCTGCGCATCCGTGTCGGCATAACGCCCGCGACTCCGGGCGGCAAGCTGAAGAAGCCTCAGGGCGAGCAGGAGGTGGTGGATTTCATATTGGGGAAATTCTCCAAGAAGGAGAATGATGCATTAGAAAAAGTCGGAAAGACCGTGGGGGATGCGGTGGAGGCATATATAGAAGAAGGCAGGGAAGCGGCGACGGGGAAGTTTAATCAGTAGACAGTAGAGGGTGGAAAAAGAAAAGACCGCCGCTCGCAAGAGAAGAACGTCGGTCTCTTCTTCTGCGCGTGGCGGTGCTCAGCGGTCGAGGACGATCTGGCCCTCGTGTGCATGTCTGCGCAGCTTCCGAGCTACATCGCCCGAAATCTCATCGGGTAGATGCGCGGTGACCCTTGGTCCGGTTTCGATAATGCGTCCCCAAAGGGCTTGCCAGTTGTAATGGTTGTCGCTGAGTCGGCAAGGCTTCCCGTCGACAAAGCCCTCGAACTGAACGAAATGCGTATGGGCCAGGGCATTTGCCAACTCAGGATAGGTACAGCCGATTTTCGCGGCCGCTTTATTGAGGTGCCCGATGGCTACTTTTTCCGTCCAGGTATTGCAGTCGAAGGAAAATTCGAGCGGCATATCCCTGCTTGATTCGGCGTACACGCAGACCAGGTATGCGCTCTCATGTACGGCATAACAGAATCCGGTCTGCCTGCTGCCGCTGTGATGAAATGCAAGCATGAGGCCGGAGAGGTGCTGGATTCGCCGGATTGCTTTGTCGAGTTCCAGGCGGCGGAGGCCAGGAGCGACCTCGACGTCTGATCTCAGCTGCGTCTTCATGGCTGGGAACTCCTTGATTAGCCATCAGAGATTTAACACAAACAACACAGAAATCACAACCCCGGCCATGAGCCGAGGTTGTCTGACCACCTCCCACTTTCTCTTATTTCTTCACGTACGACAGCGTCATCTTCTGCTCCTTGGGTTCGAAGAAGGTGATCTTGAAGGAGTAGTTCTTGCCGAGTTCGAGTGCCGCCTTCAGCTTCTCGTCGCTGCCGAATTCGGAGACATGGACGAGTCCGGCTACGCCTTCCTCGATCGAGGCGAGGGCGCCGTGCTTGTTGTACTTGATGATGACGCCTTCCACGGTGTCATCCTTCTTGTACTTCTCGCCGGCTTCCTTCCAGGGGTTCGCCTTGAGGGCCTTCACCGAGAGGGAGATCTTGCTGTCCTTCACGTCGATGACCTTCACCTTGACCTTGTCGCCCACCTTGAAGTGCGCGCGCGGGTCTTCCACGAGGCCCCAGTCGATCTCGGAGATGTGCACGAGTCCCTCGAGGCCTTCCTCGAGCTTCACGAACACGCCGAAGTC
>DASPJT010000080.1:0-8577 GCA_035628455.1 Minisyncoccota bacterium | reverse complement strand
GAGGGCCAGCGGAGCGCCTAAAGAGGCCGGATTTGACGGTGGTAGGGAGGGTAGTAGACTGGAATATATGAACAGATGGAATGCACTCACGTTCTCGCAGAAGATGATGGCGGTCGCCGGCACGGCAGCCATCCTCGTCGGGCTTATCCTCCTCCTCGGCTACGCCTACGGCGTGCGCTGCAAGACGGAGGGGAACTTCGTCACCTGTGATCGCGGGGAGGAAGCCGCCTTCACGCCTCTCGAGGACGAGGGAGGCACCCCGGACGATGCGGATTCCGCTCCGCTCTCCGAATCCGACGATCGCCCCGAACCCGTCTCCGTGGAGGGCGACGCCATCATGGTGAACGATCAGCCTGCCGGCCCTATCGTGGAAGTGACCATGCTCACGCTCGCGGAACCCGGCTGGGTGGCGGTGTACGAAGATCGGAACGGGGCACCCGGAAACGTGCTCGGCGCCGCGCGCTTCGAAGAGGGCATGCACCTCGGCGAGATATCCCTCCTCCGCTCCACTTCTCCCGGCCGCACCTACTACCTGATACTCCACGCGGATACCCCGAGCCGCGACTTCGACCTCAAGAAGAATCCGCCCATCATTGACGCGAGCGGCGCCTCCATCCGCTCCACCTTCCGCACATTCGCTGAGTAGACTTTCGATGATCATTAACGACGACTTCGAACCGACGCGAGGCCGGGACAAGCGCCTCCCGCCGGGGCAGTACGAGACGCGGGATTTCCCCGTGCTCTCGCTCGGCCCTACGCCCGAGGTATCGACTGATGAATGGAAATTGGAGATATCCGGATTGGTGGATCACCCCCTTACCTTCTCTTGGGAAGAGTTCCTAACGCTCCCCATCGAAGAAGTGAAGAAGGATATCCACTGCGTCACTAAGTGGTCGAAGTTCGATACACAGTGGGAAGGCGTCTCCCTCGATGAGCTCATGCGCCGCGCAGGCGTCAGCGAGCGCGCTACCCACCTCATCGCGCACTCTCACGACGGCTACAGCACCAATCTGCCGATCGAGGATGTGACGGGAGGGAAGGCATGGGTGGCGGTGCGCTACGAGGGGGAGGAGATAGCGGCAGAGCACGGCGGCCCGGCGCGCCTCCTCGTGCCGCACCTCTACTTCTGGAAGAGCGCCAAGTGGCTTAAAAAGTTAGAATTTGTTGATCACGACATCCCCGGCTTCTGGGAGGTGCGCGGCTATCACAATTATGGAGATCCCTGGCAAGAACAGCGCTACACCTTCGACTGATCCCCGCCGAAGCTGGCAGGAGGCGACGCTCGTCCGCAGTTCTATGGCTGCGGGCAACGTGAAGACGCTCGTCTTCCGCGTACCCCTCTGGATCCCGCACCAGAGCGGCCAGCACTATGATATCCGCCTGACCTCGCCCTCGGGCTACCAGGCGGAGCGGAGCTATTCCGCGGCTTCCGCGCCGGAAGAGAGGGATGTCATCGAGCTCGGGGTGGAGATACTCGAGAACGGCGAAGTCTCTCCCTATCTCTGGAAGCTCCCAGAGGGAGGGCAGATCGAGATCCGCGGGCCTATCGGCGGGCATTTCGTCTGGACGCACGACATGCCGGGCCCCCTCGTCCTCATCGGAGGAGGCAGCGGCATGGTGCCGCTCATGAGCATGCTGCGGCATTTTGACCGCGCCGACGGATCGGGCCGCCCGATCATCTTTTTGGTAAGTGCCCGGAATCTCGACCGCGTCCTCTACAAGGAAGAATTGAAGGCGCTTGAGGCGAAATACCCGAACCTCTCTGTCATCATCACCCTCACCGACGAAGCTCCTCCCGAGTGGCAGGGATACCGCCGCAGGGTGGATGGGGGAATGCTCCGCGAGACGGTAGGGAAAGTCCGCGAAGGCATGCCCATGACCTATATCTGCGGGCCGACCGGCTTCGTGGAGGCGGTGTCCCGAGAACTCGTTGCCGAGGGCTTCGCTCCGCACCTTATCCGCACAGAGCGATTCGGATGACACCCGCCGCTTTTCAGAAAATGATCCTCGCGCACTTCCGTGCGCACGCCCGCGCCTTCCCGTGGAGGGAGACGCGCGATCCCTACCGCATCCTCGTCTCCGAGATCATGCTCCAGCAGACCGGAGTCGAGCGCGTGCGCGGCTACTACGCGCGCTTCCTCGAGAGATTCCCGACTGTCGAGGCTCTCGCCCGCGCTCCTTTGAATGAAGTGCTCCGCCTCTGGCAGGGGCTCGGCTACAACCGTCGGGCGAAATATCTCCGCGAGGCAGCCATCGCCATGAAGGCGGGAGGCTTTCCGAGAGATGCGGCCGGACTCTGTGCGCTTCCCGGCATCGGGCCCTATACGGCTTCCGCGATCGCCGCCTTCGCCTACGGCACCCCGGAGGTGCTCATCGAGACGAATATCCGCGCGGCCTATCTGCACCACTTCTTCCCGCGAGCGAAAGCGGTGCCTGACAAGAAGATCCTCCCCTTGATCGAGAAGACTTTGTATAAAAAAGATCCGCGTACCTGGTACTACGCCCTCATGGACTACGGCGCGCATTTGAAGTCGAGGGAGATAAATCCGAGCCGCCGCAGCGCGCACCACAAGAAGCAAGCGGCTTTCAAGGGCTCGAACCGGGAGCTCCGGGGCGCGCTCCTGCGCCACCTCGCCTCGCGAAAATCCCTCTCTCGCGAAGTGCTCTTCAAGAAAGCAGCGCCTCTCGGAAGAAGCGGGGAAGAGATCGACCGCGCCCTCGCCGCCTTGGCGAAGGAGGGATTCGTGAGGATATCCGGGAGATCAGTCGCACTTGCCGCCTAGGGCTTCCGGGCAGAGCGCGCGGGCGGAGAGGATTCCGAGGAGCATGAGGCCGCCCAATACCACGAAAAGACCTTGAAGCGGGATGAAGGAGAGCGCGGCCGCTCCGGCTAAGGGCCCGATGATGTAGGAGACGGCGCGGGTGCCGCGGAAGAGCGCCACGAGGGAGGCGCTGCCGCCGTCCACCTGCTTGAAGAAGTAGCTCTCGCTCGCCGCCTCCACGAAGGAGGCCCCCACGCGTGTCATGAAGAGGATGCTCGCGAACCACACGAAGGAGTAGCCCGCGGAGAGGCCGAAGAGGAGAGTGAAGGCGCCGAGGAGGAAGAGTCCCGCGAGGATGATCCGGCGCTCATTGATGCGAGTATCCGCGAGGCGCCCTACCGGGAGCTCGAAGAGGAGGAAGGGGATGAGCATGATGCTGAAGATGAGGCCGATCTCGCTCCAGGAGAGGCCGAGCTCCCGGAGGAGGAGCGGCGCGTAGACCACCATCCAGGCATAGAAGAATTGGAGGAGGAAGTTCACTACATAAACGGCGCGCAAGGACGGGCTCCGGCAGACCCTCCGGAAGGCCTCCCCGAGGTCGATGGCGGCATAGGGCGGATCATTGAAGCCGCGGAACGCGGTGAGCGCGAGCGCGATGACCGGGAAGATGAAGAGGAGCGCGGCCCCGTAGACCATGCGTTCGCTGTAGGCCTCGATGAGGAAGGCGGCGAGGAGCGGGGCGAGGATGAGGGTGGTATTCGCGATAGTGAGATAGGTGCCGCGGATAGTGCCGGTCGTGCGCTCGCTCACGGTCGCCTTCTCGAGGTAGAGGTCGAGGGAGAAGAGGATGAGGGGCGCGAGCGCCTGGTGGGCCAGGAAGCCGAAGAGGACTATCGCCTTATCCGCGGAGAAGGCGAGGGCGAAGACGGCGAGCGCGTCGAGGACCGCGTAGGAGAGGAACACGGCAGTGTTCCCGTAGCGGGAGAGCAGGCTCCCTGAGCGGAGGAAGAGGAAGAGGGTGAGGGCGGCAGCGAGCGCGTAGAAGAACCCGACGGCGCGCTCGCCGACGTAGAGGGAGAGGTACGTGGAATTCACGTACGCCGGTATGAAGTAGTGGAAGGAGAGGAACAGGTTCGCGACGTAGGTCGCGATGAGGAGGCCGCGCATGCCCTCATTATAAGACACAAAGAATCCCCGCGCTCGGAGAGCGCGGGGATTCTTTCCCTCGCTGTTACACCCCGATGAGCACCGGGATGACGAGCGGGCGCTTGTTGGTCTTCTGGAAGAGGAAGCGGCCGACGTTGTCGACGATCGCGGATTTGGTGAAGTCGAGGTCCGGAGGATTCGCGCCCGAAGTGGTATCCTCGACGGTCTTCTTGATGATATTGCGCGCGTCCTGGAGGAGGTTCTGCGATTCCCTGAGGTACACGAAGCCGCGCGAGATGATGTCCGGGCTCTTCCTGAGCTTGCCCGTCTTCGGGTTCACGCTCGCGATGATCACGAACATGCCGTCCTTGGAGAGGAGGGTGCGGTCGCGCATGACCACCTCCTGCACGTCGCCCACGGAGAAGCCGTCCACGAGCACGAGGTTCGAGGGGGCCTTCTCCTTGAGCGTGCGGATCTTCTCGCCCTTGTCGGTGATCTCGATGATCATGCCGTTGTCCGGGATGACGATGTTCTGCTCGGGCATGCCGAGGGAGCGCTCGATCTCGCCGTGGACGCGGAGCATGTGGTGGTAGCCGTGGATGGGGATGAAGAAGCGCGGGTTGACCTTCTTGTGGATCCAGGCCATCTCGTCGCGGTTCGCGTGCCCCGAGGCGTGCACGTCCTGCACCTTGTAGTGGATGATCTTCGCTCCCTGGCGCGCGAGGTTGTCCTTCAGCTTCTGCACCGCGCGCTCGTTCCCCGGGACGATCGAGGAAGAGAGGAGGATGGTGTCGAACTTGTTGATCTTGAAATACTTGTGCTTCTTGGTGGCCATGCGGGAGAGCGCGGCGAATTCGTCCGCCTGTGCGCCGGTGGAGATAGCCACGATGCGGTCAGGCGGGTACTGCTCCATCTGCTCAGCGGAGATGAAGGTCTCCTCCTTGGCTTCGAAGAGCTTGAGGTAGCGGGCGATCTCCACGTTCACCTTCATGCTGCGGCCTTCGATGACCACCTTCTTGTTGTACTTCTCCGCGATCTCGATGATCTTGATGATGCGGTCGAGGAGGGAAGCGAAGGTGCCGATGATGAGGCGGCCCTTCACGTTCTTGATGATCTCCTCAATGTTGCGGTGCGCCACGCGCTCCGGCATGGAAAAGCCGGGGTTCTCCGTGTTGGTGGAGTCGGCGAGGAGTGCCAAGACCTTCATGCCCTTGAAGCGGGCATAGGTCTCCTCCTCTTCCCTCGTGGGAACGCCGTCCTCATGGTCCACCTTGAGGTCGCCGGTATGCACGATGTTGCCGTGCGGCGTCTCGATGATGAGGCCCATGGAGTCGGGGATGGTGTGGGTCACCGCGAAGAAGCTCACCGAGAGGGAGCCGAAGGTGACGCGCTCGTTCTTCTCCACCACGCGGATCTCGAAGGGGGGATTGTTGGGGAACTCCTCCTGGCGCTTCTGGATCATGACGGTGGTGAGGAGGCGGGAGTAGAGCGGCGGGTTGCCGATCTTCGGCATGACGAAGGGGATGGCGCCGATGTGGTCGAGGTGGCCGTGGGTGATGATGACGGCGCGGATCTTGTCCTTGCGGTCCTCCAGGTACTTGGTGTTCGGCAGGATGTAATCGATGCCGGGCGTCTCCTCCTCGCGGAACTGGAAGCCGCAGTCGACGACGATGATGTCGTCCTTGTACTCGAACACGGTCATGTTCTTGCCGATCTCCTCGACGCCGCCTAAGGGGATGATGCGGATGTTGTCTCCGGGAGGCGGGATCTTGCGGCTCTCCGCGTGCGCTTCGGTGATGTTCTCGTCGCGGATGGGGGTCAGGTCGGGAGCGGGGTGGGTCTGGCGGTCGCGTCCGCGTCCGCCGCCTCCGAAGGGACGGCGCCCGCCGCGCCCGCGTCCGCCGGGGCGTCCGCCTCCCGGACGGTCGGTGCCGTGGCTCGGGGCGCTCTGGCCGGGGAGCCCGGGGCGGCCGTGCGGGCGCATGCCTCCGCGCGGATGGGCGTGCCCGTGCATCGGGCGCCGAGGGTGCTGCGAGTCTCTGTGCTGGTCGTTCATGGTGGTGAAAGTTAATCGGTTATATTTCTAATACGAAAATATGCCTAGTTGCGCGTAAGGAACTGCCAGACGCTCTCCGTCTCGATGTACCACTGCTCCACCCCGAGGAAGCGCTCGGACGGCGTGGTCAGGCGTTCGGTCTTCACTCCCTTCAGGCTCTCGGGCACGAGGTAGATGAAGTCGGGGGAGTAGAGGAAGACCGCCGGCACGTCCTTCTCCACCTCGCTCGCCACCGAGCGGTAGAGGGAGAGGCGCTCCCGCGTGTCCGCGGTGGCGCGGGCGGAGGAGAGGAGCCGGTCCGCCTTGATGTTGGTGTAGAGGGCGATGTTGAGGCCGGGGTCGTTCCGCTGGGAGGAGTGCCAGAAGGCGAAGAGGTCGAGGTCGCGGCCGATGATCTGCCCGAAGAGGAGGGCGTCGTAGCGGCGGGGGCGGATGACGTTCTGGTTGAGGTCGCCCGTCTCGAATATCTGGAGCGTGACCTTGGCGCCGAGCTTCTCCCAAGCCGCCTTGATCATCTCCGCGCTCTGCTTCAGCTCCGGCGCGTTCGAGGTGGAGAGGGAGAGGGCGAGGCGCTGCACGTCCTTCTTGCTCTTCTTCTCGAGCACCTGCTCCGCTTCGTTCCAGCTCCAGCCGGCGGCCTCGAGCCCGGCGCGCGCCTCCGCGATGCGCTCCGTCGAGCTCGCGAAGGGCGTCGCTTCCTTGAGGACGCCTGCGGGCAGCGGTCCCTCCGCCACTACGCCGAAGCCGTGGAGCACGGTGTCGACGATGGCCTGCTTGTCCACGGCCGCGTCGAGCGCCACGCGCACTTCGCGGTTGAGGAGCACAGGGTTCTGGTTCTGGTTGAAGAAGACGGCGAAGATGCGGGGGAGCGGCGTGCGCACAATGGCGGCGTCCCGGAGCTTGAGCGCGAGCGCGTCCTCCGGCGGCAGGCTGTTCGCGCTCGTGATGTCGCCCTTCTTCAGGGCCTCGATCACGGCCGCCTCGTTCGGGTAGAACTGAAAGGAGATCGAAGCCACGTAGGGCTCGCCGAGAGCGTAGCCGCTGAAGCTCGCGAGGTCGTAGCGCTCCGGGAGGCCCGAGGCGTTCCTGGTGATGGTGTCCACCTGGTAGGGGCCGCTCCCGACCGGCTCGATATTGAGGAAGGAGAGCGCGAACTCCTCCGGGGAGGCGTTCTTCCAGAGGTGCTTCGGGAGGATGCCCAAGGTCGCGTTCTCGAGGAAGGGCGCGTAGGCCTGCTTCAGGGTGAAGCGGATCTCGCGCTCGTTCACCCGCTCCACCCGCACGGAATCCCAGTTGGCGCGCTTGGGGCTCTTCAGCGCCGGGTCCTGCGTCCGGAGCACGGTGAACTCCACGTCCTCCGCGGTCACCGGGTAGCCGTCGTGGAAATGGATGTCTTCTCGGAGTTTGAACGTGTAGGTGAGGCCGTCCTCCGAGATCTCGTAGCTCTCCGCGAGGTCCGGCTGGAGCCCTCCTTGGGGCGTCGCCCGGAGAAGCCCCGAGTAGACGAGCGCGGAGAGGTCGCGGTCGGCGTCGGAGACGGCGAGGAGGGGGTTGATGAAGCGGGGCGAGCCGATCACTCCCTCGACGAGGGCGCCGCCGCGCACGGGCACGTCGGTGGAGATGTAGGAGTTGATCGCCGAGAGCATGGAGAGGAGCGCGCCGATGCAGAGCGCGAAGAGGCCGAAGAAGGCGATCTTCTCCGCGAGGGAGAAGTGCTCGTAGGCGCGCTTCCAGTCTTCTGCTTTGGGGAGGTGGAAGCGCTTGCGGGCAATGTGAAGCAGACGTTCTTTCACGTAAGGAGCCCAGCTCGGCTGGGGGGAGAGCGGAGAAATCCCGCGTTACTTGATAATGAGTGCGATGAGGGTAGAGGCGACGAAGAAGACCGCGACCGCGATGGTGGCGTTGAAGAGGACCTTTTCCGCGCCGCGACGGGTGTTGTACCCGAATCCGTCGCCGCCGCCGAATGCGCCGCCGAGGCTCGCGCCCCTCTGCTGGAGGAGGATGAAGCCGGTGAGGAGTGCGGCGAGCGCTATCTGTACGTACGGCAAGACCGTAGACACTACCTGCATGCGGAAATGCTAGCAGAAACCTATCTCTTTTGCAATTGACACCCCCTAGGCGCTCAATTACTATACAGGCGCTTTTCAGCCATATTTACCAACGAATTTCGCACAAAACCCATGAAGAAAAAAGCTTCCAAGAAAGGTAAGAAAGGGATGGGCGGCGTTCGCAAGGCCTCCAAGGCGCCTGCCCGCTCGAACTTCGGCATCCGCCCGCTCGGGGATCGCGTGATCGTGCGGGAAGAAGCCAAGGAGGAGCACAAGAAGACCGAAGCCGGCATCCTGGTCCCGGATGCGGGAGAGAAGGATACGACGAGCCGCCGGGGCGAAGTCGTGGCCGTGGGCCCGGGCCGCTTCGGGGACGACAACGAGCTCCTGCCTATGACTCTCAAGAAGGGAGACCGCGTCCTCTTCCAGTGGGGCGAGAAGGTAAAGTTCGACGGCGTAGACTACTTCGTCGTCCGCGAAGGCGATATTTTGGGCATCCTCAGCTAATCAATCCTCACCATCCTATGGCTAAGAAAATCCTCTACAACGAACGCGCGCGCGGAGC
>DASPJT010000079.1:0-6774 GCA_035628455.1 Minisyncoccota bacterium | reverse complement strand
GCGGAGTGTAGCCCTTTTCCGAAGCGTAGATATTGAAAACTTCCACCACCGCACCCAAGGTGTCGGCGATAGTCCCATCGAAATCGAAGATGATACACCGATCCCTCATCGGCGCTCGGTCTTAATCCCTTGGAAACCGGGGCTCCCTGCAAGCAGAGTCAGTTCAGAAGGTTCAAAAATTCTTCCGAGTACTTCCTTCTTGGGAAGCTTCGTGACCGGATCCTTGCCGACAATGATCTCTACCTTAATGAATCCGGAAGTAGCGATATCGTAGATCACACCCGCATACTTGGCTCCGTCTTCTTCAAAGACCACCTTGGACGCCGCATCGCCATGGCGGCGTCGCGACTTAAAGCCCCTCTGCTCGATGAGCATAAGGCGCTTCTGCGCCTCTTTTTCGGACAATTTTTCCGGATCCTGCCACGGCAAAAGTTTTTCCATAGTTTCGAAATGACTACAACCGCTGCGTCCACTGCGGCTCCTGGCGCACCAAGGTCCCTACTCTATCCTCCGGATGTGCCATAACTTCTTCCACAATCCGCTCCATGCGGATGGACTGGGAGCCCTTCACGAGCACGAAGTCCCCTTTCTGGATGAGCGTCTCCAGGAACTTCCCGGCGGAGCGGGATTCTTCGTACTGGAAGATGTTCTCGTCCTTCATGCCGGCATCGAGCGCCCCTTCAGCCATGAAGCGCGCCTCGTCCCCCACTGTGATGAGAATATCCGCCTTCTCGGCCGCAAGCGCGCCGATCTTCTTGTGCTCCTCTTCCGAATACCGGCCGAGCTCGCGCATATCGCCGAGGACGGCGATCTTGCGGCCGTACGCCTTGAGAGAGCCGAGGGTGAGGAGCGCCTCGCGCGCGGCGACCGGCGAGGAATTGTAGGTGTCGTCTATAAGAAAAGTGTCTTTCTCCCCCCGCACGAGCTTCATGCGCCCCGGCGGCGTGTTGTGCTCCTTGTTGAGGGAGTCTGCGATCGCCGCAAGCGGCACGTTCTGGGAGAGCCCCACTGCCGCGGCGGCGAGGAGCGGATAGACGTGCTGCATGCCGAGCGCGTCGCGCACGTGGAGCGTGGCCTGGCGGTCGCCCGCGATTATATCGAACTTCATGCCGAGCGGGATCAGCCTGCCCTCGCTGTCCGGGGTGTACTCCACCGCCTCGTCGAAGCTGCGCACGTTCGCGGAAGGCGTCGAGCCGTAGGTATAGACCGTATGCGGAGAGCCGTCGCCGAAGGCGCGCACCCGCTCGTCGTCGTTGTTGAGGACGAGCACACCGGGGGTCTTCAGCGCAAAGACCGGCGCGGCCTCTTCCGCGAAGAGCGCTTCGATCGATTCGTAGAATTCCACATGCACCGGCACGTCCGGGAAGCGCGTCACCACGACGATATCCGGCTTCACCCAGGACATGATGTCCCGGAGGTCCCCCGGCTTGTCCGCGCCCACCTCGAGGATGAGCCAGGAGGGGAAGGGATAATTCAAGACGAGGAGCTTCACCCCCTCGAGGAGGGTGAGGGTCCAGCCGAGCGGGTTGTTCCAGAAGGTCTCCCGGTCGAGGATGGTGAGGGGCACACCGAAGTCGCTGTTGTAGCTCTTGGCGCTCTTCCGCACGGAGAGGGAGTTCTTGAGGGCGGTGTAGATGGCGTCCTTGGTGGACGTCTTGCCCACGCTCCCGGTGATGGCGATGATGCGCGGCTGGTACTTCCGGAGCACCGCCTTGGCCTCAGCGGTGATGAGACTAAGGACGACCCATTTAAATAGTTTCTTGATCATGGAGGCTAGCGATCCGGCGGGACTTCGTAATAGTTGATGAGGAATTTGACGGTCTTCGAGAAGGAATCGGTCCACGTCTCGGAAGCGTAGCGGACGCCGTGCGGATTGACCGCGTAGAAGAAGATGAGGAAGCGCGGCTGATACGCCGGGAAGTAGGCGAAGAAGGAGTGGAGGTACCTGTCTTCATAGTACCCTCGGCCATTCTCCCGCGCAATTTGAGCCGTGCCGGTCTTCGCGCCCACGGAGTAGTGCGGCAGTTTGGCCTTGCCGTTCAGAAGCGCCTCGTCCACGACCTCGACGAGCATGCGGCTGATCTCGGTCGAGGTCTCTTCCTTGATCACCTGGCGGCCGGGCGGATAGGTCATGTCCTTGCTCACCCCGAGGCGGTAGTCGATGCGCTTGACCACGTGCGGGGTGATGAGGTGGCCCCCGTTCCCGAGCGCAGAGAGGGCGCGCACCGTCTCGATCGGGGTCATGGCTATCCCCTGCCCGAAAGAGGCGTTCGCGTACTCGAGATCGCGCGGGCTGTTTAAGTTCGTGATGATGCCGGCCACCTCGTTCGGGAGATCGATGCCGGTCTTCTCGCCTAAGCCGAAGTTCCGCATGTAGTCCGCGAAGCGCTTGTTCCCGAGCCGCGAGACGATGTGGGCGACGCCGATGTTGAGGGACTGATTGAGGATCTCCTGGACGGGCACGACCCCGCGGGCCTTGCCGTCGTAGTTCGAAATCTTGGAACCGTTCAGAGTGATGGTGCCGACGTCGTTGTAGGTGGTGTTCCGCGTGATGACTCCCGCGTCGAGGCCCGCAGCCACGGTGAGGGGCTTGATGATCGATCCCATCTCATACACCCCCTCCACCATCGGGTTCACGAAGACCTGCGGGTTCTTGACCTCCTGGTAGCTGTTCGGATCGAAATCCGGATACCCCGCCATGGCGAAGATCTGCCCCGTCTCCGGGTCGATGATGATGCCGCCCACGAGATCCGTAGCACGCGCCGCGGCCACCTCCTTGAGGCGCTCTTCGAGGAAGGACTGGACGGAGGGCTCGATGGTGAGCACGATGTCCCCCTCCGCTTCGAGCTTCTGAGCGACGAGGGAATCCTTGATATTGGAGAAGATCTGCACGAAGAAGTTCGCGTAGGCCCCCCGCTCGTCGCGCGAGAGCACCTCGCCGTAGTAGCGCTCGAGGCCGTAGCGGCCGGCGAGCACGTCGCCCTTGTAGCCGACGAAGCCGAGCACCTGGGAGGCGAGGGTGTTCCCGGGATAGAAGCGCCAGCGCTCCTTGCGGAGGCCCACCCCGGGGATGTCGAGCTTGGAGAGGTCCTCCCCCTTCTCGAGGGGCACGTGCTTCGCGATCTCCCGGTACGAGCCCGACTTCTGGGAGGCGCGCAGGAAGAAGTTCTGCCGGTCGATCGGCGTGATCGCGGAGAGGGCCTCGTAGACCTCTTCCTCCTCGGTGATCAGCTTCGGGTTGATGCTTATGATATAGCCGCTCTTGAGGGTCGCGGCGCCGACGAGGTTGCCGCCCTTGTCGGAGAAATAGATGGAGCCGCGGTTGAAGGTGGCTCCGGAGGTGCCCGTGTACTGAGCCTCGCCCCGCTCGCGGAATATGTCTCCGTAGACGATCTGGATGGCGTAGAGCTTGCCGATGAGGACGAGCCCCACCAGGAACATGAGGCCGGAGAAGAGGCGTATGCGGAAGATGTGGCTCGATTTCATTTACGCGGAGGTCGCCGCCGCGCGTGCGCGCGGCGGCGGCCCTTTCCTACTAACTTACTCCGAAGACCCCTGATTGACGAGAGTGAGGCGGGTGCGCTCGCCGCCGCGGGCGAGGAAATCGACGCGGGGCGCATCCTGGAAGCCAAGCACGGACGCCGTCTCCAGGTTCACCTTGCTCCGGGCGATGAGGTACTGCCGCTCGAGGTCGCTCACTTCGGAGTGGAGTGTCGCTACGGCGCGCTCGGTGTCTTCCACCGCCACCACGTCGCGGATGGTCTGGTTGAGGAGGAAGAGGTACGTCCCGACGAGCATGCCGGCGAGTATCGCGAGCGCGAAGAAAGCCTGCTTTCGGTATTCAAAACGGAATAGAGCTATGGAGTGCATATGGTTGATAAATTAGATCTTTTCAATGATGCGGAGCTTCGCGCTCCTCGATCGGGGGTTCTCTTTCGCTTCTGCTTCAGAAGGCACTATCGGCTTCTTGGTGAGGAGGCGGCCTAGGCCTTCGTCCGCTTTCGCCCGGAAGAAGCGCTTCACGGGACGATCCTCGAGGCTGTGGAAGGAGATGACCAGGAGACGACCTCCGGGCTTGAGGGCCTTCCAGGCCTTCTCCAAGGCTTCGTCGAGCGCGCGGAGCTCGTCGTTCACCGCGATGCGGAGAGCCTGGAAGGCCTTGGTCGCGGGGTGGATCTTCCCTCTCCGCGGCACGGCGCGCTCGATGATCTCGGCGAGCTCGGCGGACGTCTCGATCGCGCGCTTCTCGCGCGCCCTGACGATCGCCTCGGCGATGCGGCGCGCTTTGGGCTCTTCGCCGTAGGCGCGGATGACCGTCTCCAGGGTTTCGGCCGACCACTCGTTGACCGCTTCCCGCGCGGTGACCGCGTCCTTCGCGGGCCTCGCCGCGAAGGTCATGAGGAGGGGTTCCTCGAACCGGAAACTGAAGCCGCGTCCGGACTGGTCGAGCTGATGGGAGCTGAGGCCCAAGTCGAAGATCGCTCCGTCTATTCCCGGCACATCCCTTTCCGCAAGCACCCGATCGAGCTCGCGGAAATTTACGTGATGGAAGGAGATGCGATCCCCGAACCTCTTGAGGCGCTCTTCCGCCCGGAGGAGCGCGCTCTCGTCGGCATCCGTCGCGACGACCCGCACAGTCGGGTCTGCCGCGAGGATAGCCTCGCTCATGCCTCCGCCGTTCACCGTGGCGTCGAGAACGACGCCACCGTGGAGGCTGAGGCCTTCGACTACTTCTTGTAAAAGAACGCTGACGTGTGACATTCCGGTCCTACGCTAAGGCTCCGGCCTCGCCGAGCTTCTCGGCGAGGATGTCGATGTCCTTCTCCACATTCTTCTTGTAGTCCATCCAGGTCTTCTCGTTCCAGATCTCCGCGCGCTCATGGATGCCCGCGAAGACCACCTTGCCCTTGATGCAGGCGAACTCCTTGAGGAAGTCCGGGATGAGTATCCGCCCGATGGAATCTACATCTACCTCTACCGCTCCCCCGAGCATGAAGCGAGAATACTTGCGCTTGTCCGCCTGCACGAGAGGCAGCTTGCCGACGTCTTCCGAGAACTTCTGCCATGCCTTCTGCGAGAACATGAAGAGACAAGCATCGAGTCCCTTGGTGACGATCACCTTATTGCCGAGTTCCTTGCGGAACTTGGCGGGAAGCGACACGCGATTCTTCGCGTCCAATGTATGCGTATATTCGCCTATCAGCATGGTTTCTCATCCTCTTCTGACACTTCTCCTGACGTTCCAATCTTCCCACTCTTTCCCACTTCGTAGTCATTGTATCCCACTCTTTCCCACCGGTAGAAACCCGTTATCCACTTATCCCCACAACACGACATGCAAACGGAAAAACAGCAAGCCAGGCTTGCTGTTCGAAGGGGATATCCCGAGGGCAGGGCTAGGAGGAGGCCTCCCGGAGGCGGGAGAGGAGGAGGCCGCGGTCTAAGACGCTGAGGAACCAGCCGGCCTTGGGGCCGCTCGGTTTTCCCAGGAAAGAGAGGTAGATAGCGCTGAAAAACTCCTGAGCCTCGAGTCCTAGGGACTTCCGCAGCTCGTGGAGGGCCGTATGGAGGAGCTGGCCGTCGAGAACGGGATTCGCCTCGATGTACTCGAGGATGCCCTTGGCAGCCTTCTTCTGACCCTCGGAGAGGTTCCTGGCGGCCTCCGGGAGCTCTTTGGCAAGTTCGTAACGATAATCTTCGGGGGCGTAGCGCTCGAGCCAGAGGCGGGCATAGCGCGCCCGGAGTTCCGTCTCCGCCCTGTCTTCCGGAGTGAGCGGGCTCCCCTTCATCTTCTCCACCTCCGCGAGGAGATCGAGGTGGGGCATCTGCACCAGGAAAGCGACGAGAGAGAAGCGCGGCAGGAAGCGGCGCGGAGTTTCTTTCCCGATATGCGCGAATCGGAATATCCGGGTCACGTCATCCTCCACCCCGCTCCAGTGGCTCTCCGCCGCCTTGTCATACGCATCGAAGAGCACGGGGATGGTATCCCCGTCCGGGACGAAATCTATCGTCCGGTTTATCTCCCGATAGAAGAGGAAGTAGCGGAAGAGGTGCGGCGGCAAGAGGCTTGCGACCTCCGCCGCGGAAGATCCCTGCCCCTTGGACGAAGACATCTTCTTCCCTCCTACCAGAATGAACTCATGGGGCACGTCGAAAGGATGCGGGTGCTTGAAGACTTCCTCGCAGATGATGTTCGCGAGTTCGCGCGCGCCGCCCTTGGTGTAGTGATCCTTGCCGGCGCCTTCGAGGTCCACATTGAAGAGGACGAACTTGGCGGCCCACTCCACCTTCCAGACGAGCTTGCCGTTGCCGTCGAAGGGAGAGGCTTCCCCTTTGTTGCCGCAACCCTGCGCCCACTCGACACCCCTCTCCTGGCACTCATAGGTGACCTTTTCTCCGTCGAAGCCCGATACCTTGGTTGTCCCGAGCTTGCCGCATTTTTCGCAGATGACCTGAAACGGAAGCCAGTCGGCGGATTTATCCGAGCCGGAGGCACGCTTGTAGATCTCGCGGATCTTGGCTGCTTCCATGAGCGCGGTGCGGATGAGATCGTTGTAGGCACCGGAGCGATACTTCTCACTCGAGCGATAGAAAGAGGGAGCGAAGCCGGAGGCGGTGATAACCCCGCAGTATTCCTTGGCGAAATATTCGGCGTAGTTAGGAGCGCTATCGTCCGGCGAAGGGACGGCGAAGAGCGGCTTCCCGAGGTGCGGCGTAAATTTCTCCCTGTCGAGATACGCAGGCACGCTGTCGAACGCGTCGAAATCGTTCACC
>DASPJT010000078.1:0-2615 GCA_035628455.1 Minisyncoccota bacterium | reverse complement strand
TTTGAGTACTACCTATCCCTAGTTGCCCCCTGTGGTTATATCCCCACGTCCACAAAGTGTTGTCTGTCTTAATGGCGGCCGTATGATTCTGCCCTGTAACGACCTGAATCCACGTACCGGCAACCTGCACAGGAGAGGAGCGGTGAACTACATCCGATTGCCCCAATTGACCGTAGCTATTGCGCCCCCATACCCAAAGCGATCCGTCCGATTTTATGACCGCGCTATGAGAGGAGGTAGTGGAATTCACCGTGACAGCCGCCCAGGATCCCGATACCTGAACGGGAGAGGAACGATTGGCGGCGTCCCCTAACCCCAAGCGTCCTAACGCGCCATATCCCCACGCAAACAATCGCCCTGTCGACGTACTATTCTGCATAACCACGCTCCCCTGCCAGGTAGTACCGCCGTCTACGGTGAAGAAGGTGAGGACGTCGGTGCCGATGACAGAGAGTGTGGGAGAGACCGAGTTCTGCCACTTGGTGCCGGAGGGCCAGACTTGGGTGTAGCGGCCGCCGTTCGTCAGTATGAGCGTAAAAGCGCAGTAGGCGCTTGAAGAAGGAGTGTTGGTGATGGTCCAGGTCACCGCAGCAGTCGCAGTTGCGGTGACGATGCAGCCGAGGGCGAGGTTGATCGTCGTCGCTCCCGAGACGTTCCCGAGAGCGTTCGTGACCTCGCTGTAGGCGCGGAGGTTGGCATTATCAAGACGCGCGGTGCCGAGATCGAGGCGGGTGGCGGATAGTTTTATAGCCATCGGTAAAAAGCGCCTCCGCGTGGAGAGGAATGCCTTTATTATAGCAAAGATATACCGGGAAGAAGGTCATAAAAGTCGGAAATCCTGGCTCCTTCCTATTCCCTCACGTAAGAGACCAGAAGACCCGCCGTCAGCGCCACTATGAATGCAGCACTCTATTGGATCTCAGGCGTCATCCTCCTCTTTCTCCTCGCCGGGGCCTTCTTCCTCTTCGGACGGAACTCCGTGAACATCTCCGGGGCGCAGGAGCCCTCCTCCCTCTGCACCATGGACGTGAAGCTCTGCCCTGACGGCTCCTACGTGGGACGCATCCCGCCCTCCTGCGCCTTCGCCACCTGCCCCGTCCCGGGAGGGGCGGAAGAGCCAGACGTCGACGTTAAAGGCTAACGGACTTGTATATGGCACGACGCTACGGCAAAAAAGCGGGCAAGAAGGTGGAGAAGGTCATGCATGAATACAAGCGCGGCACGCTGAAATCCGGGAGCGGGAAGAAAGTGAAGAGCCGCAAGCAGGCCATCGCCATCGGGCTCTCCGAGGCCCGCAAGGAGGGCGCCAAGGTCCCCTCTCCCCGGGACGGCCGCAAGGAATCCCGGTCGACCGCGAAGCCCCGGAGCGCCCGCGAGTCCAAGACGGCGGGAAGAAGGGAGCCGCGCAAATAGCCCTAATCTAAAGAAAATCGTATGCTAATGACCATCGCCGTCCTCCTCCTCATCCTCTGGTTCCTGGGCGTCATCGGCGTCTATACCGTAGGCTGGTTCATCCACCTCCTCCTCATCCTCGCCATCATCATGTTCCTGGTGAGGGTCATCCAGGGAGAGAACCCCCTGAAATAGCCGCCGATACGGAAAAAGCTCCCGATGTTCGGGAGCTTTTTCGTATGATCAGAACCGAAGCTAGACCACCTCGCAGGTGCCGCCGGCGCAGGCGAGCTCTTTCTTCTGCTCCGTCTCGTCCTGCATCTCGTAGGTCACGAGCTTGGAGTAGTCGATGTTCTCGAGGCGCGCGGAGAGGCGCTCGTACGTCTCCTTGTCGCACTTCTCGTAGGGCGCCAGGCGGTATACGTGGTTCTCGCGCGGCAGGAAGGAGAGGCCGCCGATGATATCCCAGTTCTTGTGGATCCAGTTGACCACGTCGATCCACTCGTCGTCGCCGACGGAGATGGTGGTCGAAGGGTTGTGCTCGGTGAAATTGAGCTTGACCATCTTCCAGTACTCGAGCTGCTCGAGGGCGGTCTGGTCGTCCTTGAAGATGGAGCCGTGCGGCGCCTTGACCGGGAACTCGAGCACGTAGGTGTTCGCGTTGTCCATGGTCTGCCCCACTTCCGGGTAGTACGGCACGCCCTGGTCCTTCATGAGCTTGAAGAGCGAGTCGGTCGCGGAGATGCGCACGCGGCGGATGTAGTAGGGGGCGTGGCGCGGGTGCATGCCGGAGGAGCTGTTGATGGTCTGGGAGACGGTGCCGGAGGGCTTCACGCAGGTGATGGAAGAGGATTCGTTTATCTTGAAGCGCTTGGCGTACTTCTGGTTCACCTTGATGGCCTCGTTCTTCATGGCCTTCATGACCTCCGGGTTCCGCACCGCCGGGGAGTCCCACTGGCCGGTGATGGAGACGCCGAGGAGGCGCTCCTTCTCGCAGTTCTCCTTCCACTCCTTGGAGAGATAGCCGAAATTGGTGAGAGTCGATTGATAGGTCCCGAGAAGCGTGGCGAGGCGGGTCTTCCGGAGGAGGGATTCCTTGGTGTCGTTCGCGCGAGCCACCACTTCGGTGAGATTGCAGAACTGCTTGCTCTGGAGGATGATCTCGCCGCAGGGATTCGTGCCCACTTGCCCCAGGCGGCCCTTGCCGTACTTCTTCTCGAGGA
>DASPJT010000077.1:0-14247 GCA_035628455.1 Minisyncoccota bacterium | reverse complement strand
AAACGTAGTTCTCCGAGGGGATGAGCTCGAGTCCGTCCCTCTCCCTCTCCTCTTCTCCGATAAGGGCCTTGAACACCTGCTTATCCTGCTTTGCTATGTGGGAATAGTCTTTCTTATTCATGCTTATGAATGGTTAGCGGCTATGGGCACCGGGGCGGACGTCAGATCATAAGCAGAGATGTTCGCTCAATTATCCTCCAAAGCCGCCCGCGCACAACCGTTGCTAAAGGGCGGAAAGCATTGCCGAGTAAGACTCCGGATTGGACCGCGCCGCAGGCCAGGGTACGATTACGGCATGATGAAACCCTTCGCCGAACGCACTCCGGACACCCAGTATCGCGACAACCTCAAGCTGATCCTCGATAAGGGCGTGCGGGTCAAGAGCCAGCAGGGCGTCGACGCCCTCATGGTCATAGCTCCGCCGCCCCTCCATTACAAACTCGAGAACGGCTTCCCCATGATCACGGAGCGGAGCGTCAAAGGATTCTGGAAAGGCTCCGTGGGCGAAATCTGCGCTTTCATCAACGGAGCGCGCACCCTGGAGCAGCTCGAGTCCTTCGGCTGCAAGTTCTGGACCGCCTGGGGCACTCCCGAGAAGACCGCGAAGCGCGGGCTCGCTCCCGGCGATCTCGGCCCCGGTTCCTACGGCGCGGCCTTCCATGATTTCCCTACGCAGGACGGCGGGACCTACAACCAGATCCAGAATATCGTGGAGCAGATGATCGAGTTCCCCCACCTGCGCACGCATTTCATCACCCCCTGGATACCGCAGTACATCATCCGCGGCACCGGCAAGCAGCAGAAGGTGGTGGTCTGCCCCTGCCACGGCTGGATACACCTGCGCATCGTGGACAACAAGCTCACCCTCCATATGTTCCAGCGCTCCGGCGATTACCCCGTGGGCGTGCCCTCGAACCTGGTCCAGTATGCGGCGCTTCTCATGATGTTCGCCGAGGTCACCGGCACGGAACCGTATGAATTCGTGCACAGCGTCTCTGACGCCCATATATACGTAGACCAGATCCCCAACGTAGAGGAGCTGTTGAAGCGCGAGCCGAAGGCTCTCCCGACCATGACCCTGGTCAACAAGAAGAAGGATATCTTCGCTTACCGCGCCGACGACTTCGAAGTATCAGATTACGATCCGCATCCGGGCATGAAAGATATCCCGGTAGCTGTCTAGGTATGGAAAAGAAACCAGGAGTGCAGAGGGAGAAATACCTGAACCTGGCGCACGCGCGTACGCCGGAGCAGATCGCGCTCATGCAGAAGATAGAGAAGGATGGCGTCTGCCCCTTCTGCGCTGAACATTTCAAGAAATACCACCCGAAGCCGATCATCAAAGAAACTCCCTGGTGGTTCGTGACCGAAAACATGAGTCCCTACCAGGGAACCAAGCACCACTTCATTCTGGTCTACAAGAAGAAGCACGTGTCCTTCCCTTCCGAGGTATCGGAAGCCGGCATCACCGACCTCTTCAAGCTAGTCGCTTTCTTGATCAAAAAGTATGAGATACCCGGGGGCTCCTTCTTCATGCGCTTCGGTGAGTCCAAGTACACCGGCGGGAGCGTCTCACACCTCCACGCACACGTCATCATGGGTGATGCGGACGACCCGAAGCATGAAGCCGTGCGCGTGAAGCTCGGCTGATTGACTCTCGGGCTTTTTCATATAGTCTAGGCGGCGGCTACAGAGGAGTGCCGCCATGACTCAGACCGCTCTTTTGGGCACAGCCCATCCCGAGCACCATCCTTCCGCTTACCCGCTCTGGAAGAAGCTTTGCCTACTCACCGCAACCTACCCGGGCTTCGGCCGGATCGACAGCGACATCAGCTACCTGATGGGTTGCAGCAAGCTCAAGCAGTTCGTCTCCACCCTGCGCAGCATGATGGAGCCGGACCGATTCTGCGCTTTCTGCAACCCGGCGATGGTCGACAACCCTCCGATCTTCGAGAACGATCTCTGCGCGCTCAAGTGGAACGACTTCCCCAAGCGCGGCCTGCAGATGCTGCTCATCTTCCCGAAGGCGCATCTGACCGGCATCGCCGAAGTCACCCCCGATCACTGGGCGAAGGCGGGCGAGCTGTTCCAGAAAGCCTGCTGGGAATTCAACCTGACCGGCGGCGGCATCGTGGCTCGTTTCGGCGATTCCCGCTTCCACGCCGGGACGATGCCCCATTTCCACTGGAACATCATCTGCCCCGACGGCTCGGTCGAATACCGCGCCCCGCTCTCGAAGACGGAGCCTGATCGCGAACGGAACTACAAACGCCTCCTCGGCATGATCGCCGAGGTCAAGAAGCTCGGCGGCTACGAGTGGCTCCGCTCCGGGGAGATGCGTGATTTCCCGGACGATTGACGGTCTTCACGACTCGCACGGCGCGCCCCAGGAGGAGGCGCGCCGTTTTGCTTACTCCACGAAAATTATCTTCACCCCCTGGCTTTTCAATACCTCCTCTCCGTCGAGTACCCCGTATCCTCCTCCGCAATAGAGAGTCTGTATACCCGAATACGCGACCAGCTTCGCGCAAGGCGGGCACGGAAAGACCGTGACATACATTGAAGCGCCCTCCAGGGACGTCCCCTGCCGCGCGGCTTCTGCGATGAGCCCCGCCTCCGCATGAAGCGCTGTAGACAGCTCGATGTTTAATCCTTTTTTGAAATTGTTCCGCGGATCGCCGTTCTGGTACGGCGAATGCTCCGAAGGCACATGCCGGTTGTGCGCCTGCATCAGGAGTTTCCCTTCCCGGGTCACCGCCGCGCCCACGTGCCGCCAGATATCCGAGCTCTTGGCTGCTTCCTTCTCAAGAAGGCTCATCATCCGGCGATCGAATTCATCCCGCGAGATCCGCTCCTCCGGCACCACGGGCTTCTCCTTGAGAGAATTGTGCTCATCCCACCGTAAGAATGCGGAATCCCAGGATATCTCGTTGTCTTTGAAATGAGCCTCGGCAAGAGCTCTGTTCACGTCTTCGTCCGGCATGACGAGCGGAGTCCTCTCTGAAGCAAGTCTGCCGAGACCCGCCTTATCAAGCACCTGAACGCTGCCGAGAATGCCAAGAGAACGGATAGCCTCCGCCATAAGCAGAGGATCGAGACCCCGGATATCCTTGGTGAGAGGGCGGAACTCTTGGATAATTTCGGATCCGAGGATGCAAAGTGCTCCGGCATCCTTGTGCCGCTCAAAAAAGGCGCGGTACCCTTCATGCAGCACCGGCACATAGGCGACGATCGTGCGCATGGTTATTTCTTCCCGAGACTCTGCATCACCTCCTCCATGAGATCAGGGATGCGGTTGGCGATCTCCTTGGCGAAACGGTCCGCGCCGCTCACATGGAGAAGCCGCACCTTGGCGCTCGTGCTCGTCTGCGCCTGCGGCTGGAGCAGGGCTATCCGGCCGACATACTTCTTCTTTTCGCGGATGTCCCCGGGCTTATGCTTGGTGCTCTTGGACATCACCAGCACGTCCGGGCGCACCAGCTTTATGAGCGCGTTCGGAGACTCCTTGAGGGGCTTCAGCGTGACCGCATCCACATGGCGCAGATGGCAGAGGATGCTGACGCGCTCCTTTTCCGGCACGACCGGACGATGCGGCCCCTTGCGCGCGCGCACCTTCTCGTCGCTGTCCACCCCTACGATCAGAAGATCTCCTAGTTCTTTCGCTCTCTCTAGATATTCCGCGTGCCCCACATGGAAGAGATCCCAGCTGCCGGAGGTCAGCACGATGCGGAGTCCGAGCTGCTTCCAATGCTTCACCAGCACCCCGAGCCTCTTGTAATTCGATATATACCTATCCTTCAGGTTCGTGCCGTCGCCGAATATGCCAGCTTTGATCGCCATAGAGTATGCTAGTAAGCATTAGTATATGCCCCTTAGGGGGGCGGGCAACATGACAAAACCTCAAATAAGTATCGTGGTGGCCGTCGGCCGGAATAAGGCGGGTCAGCACGTCATAGGAACGGAGAACCAGCTCCTCTGGCGCATCAAGGACGACCTCAAGCGCTTCAAGGAGCTCACCCTAGGGCACCCCGTCATCATGGGCCGGAAGACCTTCGAATCCATCGTCGGGACCCTCGGCAAGGCTCTTCCCGGAAGGACCAATATCGTCATCACGAGGGACAAGGACTACAAGTTCGAAGGAGCTGTCGTCTGTCATTCTCTCGAAGAAGCCCTGGAGAAAGCGAAGGAGTACGACCAAGAAGAGATATTCATCGGCGGCGGCACGCAGATCTACCAGCAAGCCTTCCCTCTCGTGGGCAAGCTCTACCTCACCGAGATCGACGACGAGAAAGAGGGCGACGCCATCTTCCCGCCCTACGAGCACCTCTTCACCAAGAAGACATTCGAGGAATCCCGCACCGATCCGTCGGGACTGCGCTACCGCTGGGTGAACCGGGAGAGATGAAAACAAAAAACCCGCTCACGTGAGCGGGTTTTTGTTTTTAATTAAATGAAATCTACTTAACGTCGATCCCCATCGAGCGGGCGGTGCCGGCGATGATCTTCATCGCGGCCTCCACGTCGGTGGCATTGAGGTCCGCCATCTTCTTCTCGGCGATCTCCTTGAGCTGAGCCTTGGTGACCGAGCCGATCTTGCTCGTGTTCGGCTTCCCGGAGCCGGATTCCTTGCCGAGCGCCTTGAGGAGGAGGTTCGAGGCCGGAGGGGTCTTCAAGACGAAGGAGTAGGAGCGGTCCTCGTAGACGGAGATCTCCACCGGGATGACATCGCCCATCATGGCCTTCGTCGCCTCGTTGAACTTGGTGACGAATTCGCCGATGTTGATGCCCGCCTGGCCGAGCGCGGGGCCAACCGGAGGAGCCGGGTTCGCCTTCCCTGCCGGGATCTGGAGCTTGAGCTTTTTAGTGACCTTCTTTGCCATATGCGTGAGTACCTTACCTTAAATCTTCCTGACCTGCAAAAAGTCGAGCTCGACGGGCGTCTCGCGGCCGAACATGGAGACGAGCACCTTGACCTTGCCGCGCTCCTCGTCCACTTCCGCCACCTTGCCCTCGAGATCCTTGAAGGGGCCGTCGGAGATGATGATGGCGTCGTTCGGCTCGAGGTTGATGGTGTGCTTCACCGTGTCCGCGTTCATGCGCTTGAAGAGGTCCTCCATCTCCTTGCCCTCGAGCGGCACCGGATTTACTCCAGAGCCCACGAAGCCGGTGACGCGCGGGGTGTTGCGCACCATGAACCAGGAATCGTCGGTGACGATCATGTCCACGAGCACGTAGCCCGGGTAGATCTTCTCCTCTTCCTCCACGCGCTTGCCGCCCTTCACCTTGATCTTCTTCTCGGTCGGCACGACCACGTTGAAGATCTTGTCCTCCATGCCGAGGGACTCCACGCGCTGCTTGAGGTTGCGGGCGACCGCGTTCTCGTAGCCCGCGTAGGTGTGGATGACGTACCAGTGGCGTTCGCCGTCTTGGACTTGCTTGGACATATTAGCGGAGGATGAACTTATTGAGCGCGAGGGTGAAGAGGTAGTCGAAGAACCCGAGATAGAGTGCGGTGAAGGCGGAGATGACGATGACCGCGACGGAATAGGCGATGATCTGGCTCGTAGTAGGCCAGCTCATGTGCTTCAGTTCTCCCTTGGTTTCCTTGAGATAGGTGCCGAGGCTCATTGTTTTTGGTTTAAAAAACCGCCCCGAGGGCGTATCAGGAGAGTACATGGAGGAAGCATAAAAGTCAAGCGCCGCCGAGCCCCGCAAAGGAGCCCGACGGCGTGGAATCAGGAGAACCGGTCCCCTTCTCCCTCGTTCACTTCCGGATCGTCGTCCGGAGCGAAGTCACGGGATTCCGGCTCCTCCCCGCCCGGAGGATCAGTGAGGTCCCTCTGGCGATGGCGAGCTTGTGTGCGCATGCGCGAAGCTGAAACGGCCTTACGGACGAAAGCGGCGCGACGAGGCATGACGTCCTCCCCCACAAAGTGCTGACACTCTTCCGAAGAAGCGACCCTACTGTAGCGCGAAATCCCCCACAGAGACCATAGCCTCTGCGGGGGATTTCCTGGGGAAAACTATTTAGCGAATCTCGTAGGTGATGCTCACCTGAGAGACGACTTCATTCTCGCCGGAAGGCACCTGCACGTTCGCGACCTGAGGAGCGACTTCCATCCGGTCATACGCCACCCCGCCCTTGCCGTAGCCATAGTAGGGCATCGGGTATCCGGCTTCCGAGAAGCTCACCACGCGCACGATGCGCACGTCGAGATCGGAGGCGAGAGCCTTCGCTTTCGCGCGGGCGTCTTCGATGGCTTTCGCGCGGGCCTCTCTCTTGTACTTCTCCTCGTCGTCCACGGAGAACATGAGGCTGCTCACGTTCTGCACCCCGACGTTGCCGATGCCGGAGAGGAGGTCGCCCGCCTCATCGGTCTTGCGGACCTTCACTTCCACGTTCTGGCTCACCGTATATCCGACGATCTTCGGATCAGGAGGGACGCAGGGGCCGTACGGTACGCACGTCGCGCTGGTCTGATAGGAATATTTGGGGCTGATGTGGTAGCCCGTCGTCTTCACATCCTTGTCTTCGACGCCGCTGTCCTTGAGGAACTTGAGCGCTTTGTCCATGCGCTCCGAGGACTTGGCCTGCGCTTCGGCCACCGTCTTGCCCTCTTCCGTCACCGCGAAGGTGAAGGTGGCGATATCGGGCTTGTAATTGACTTCGCCCCTGCCGTCGACGGTGATGGTGTTCTGCACCACGCCGTCGCGGCCGACGAAGCCGGCGACGCGGAACTCGTTCCAGGCCTTGCCGACGAGGAAGAGCGCCGCGAGGGCGCCTATGACGAGTAATATTTTAGCGGCGCGATTGCGGTCGACGTCGCTGAAGATGCTGTTCATTCGAATTTTTAATTACTGTTAAATTGCTGCGGGTAACCGATTATAGCAGACCTATCTGACGTTCACTGTCGCCGAGACCGCCCGAGATATCCCGTCCGCTCCCACGCAGGAGAGCGTATACGTCCGGGTCTCCAGGATATTGAAGAGCTGGGAAACGGCGGACGCATCCCTGCCGGAGCGTGCCGCGCCCTCCGCAGAGGAGCCGGGCCATTCCCCGGTGAAGCTGCACGAGGCGTTGTTCTCTGCGGACCACGACAGGGTGGCCTGGCCTCCGGCTGGTACTGAACTCGGGGATATGCTTACAGAGAGCCCGGGGGCAGAGCCTCCGGCAGATCCAGCCTGCACGGGCGCAGGCTGAACCGGAACCGTCTGAGGCCGGCCTGGCGTAGTAGACGCGGGAGAGGCGGCATTTCTTACACGCACCTCAACGTGAGCAAGACCGATCCTTTTTTCAACGATGGGCTGGCTATTCTCTCCCCCGCCTCCTTGTTCGAAAATACGCGTGCATTGCATTAGAAAAGCCTGGTCTTCTTGGATATTCCTAACCATCGCGCTGCCGGACGCCGGGTGAACTCCGGTAAACCCTTGCCCTTGGGATATACAGGAGGATCCGGCTTCGGATGACCAGAAGAGGGTCACTTCGCCGCCGCGCTCCACCTCGGCGGCATCCGCCGACAGAGAGACGTTCTGACCCTCGCCCTCCTCCGCATAACCGTCGTTTTCCCGCTCTACATACTCCGCCCATCCGCCCACTCCCTCATTAGAGAGCACGTTCCCGCCAGTACGTTCGCTGCCGCTCGCATCAACCACAGTCACCGTACCCTCCGTGCTGATCTGCACCTCGCTTATGGATGAGCCGAGGCCGTTTATGGCTCCGCCCAATGCGTTTCCGACAGTCGCAGGATCTATGCCGACGATACTCATAACCTCGCGGCTCATCGCTCCTATAGCGGACGTCGCAGACTCGAAGCCGAGCGCCGCCGCCACTTTTTCCCCTATGCTCGTGTTAGTGCCGGCGACGACATTAACGGCAAAATTCGCTATGCCGCACACTGGACAGGCGACTGCAATCGCAAAATCGAGGACGGTGGAGAGGAAGGATCCAAAACCGCCAAAGCTTACCGTCGGGGCTTCTCCATCGAGCTGCCCCTGGCTGTCTATCCCGATATCAATGGAGCTGCCGCCCGATACCCCGCCCGCGTTGCCGTCACCCTGAGAACCGCCGTCTCCCTGCGCGTAGGCGCTGCGGACCGCCGCCTGCGGCAGAAGCGCTACCGGAGCGTAAGCGAGTGAGAAAACGAGGAGAAAAGAGAGGATCCTTACGGAGAGGCGCCGGGAGAAAGTGCTCATGATTTCAAAACGAATCGTAACATTAGTATAGCACTGCACCCTTACGCCGAATGCTACTATTCCCCCTATGGATTACCAGGCCGAGAGCATCCGGGTGCACCGGGAGAAGCGCGGCAAGCTCTCCGTCGAGAGCAAGCTCCCGGTCACGAACCGCGAGGAGCTCTCCCTCGCCTACACCCCGGGCGTCGCCGGCCCCTGTCTCGAGATCGCCAAGGACAAGCGCCTCGCCTACGACCTCACTTCTACCAAGAACGGCGTCGCCATCGTCTCGGACGGCTCGGCCGTGCTCGGCTTGGGCGATATCGGCCCGGAAGCGGCGCTCCCGGTGATGGAAGGCAAGGCCGTCCTCTTCAAGCGCTTCGCCGGGCTCGACGGCTTCCCTATCGTCCTCGGGACCAAGAATACGGAAGAGATCATCGCCGCGGTCAAAGCCATCGCCCCCACCTTCGGAGGCATCAACCTCGAGGACATCTCCGCTCCGCGCTGTTTTGAGATAGAGGATCGCCTCAAGAAAGAGCTCTCCATCCCCGTGATGCACGATGACCAGCACGGCACCGCCGTGGTCATCCTCGCCGGCCTCATCAACGCGCTCGCCGTCGTCGGGAAGAAACCCGAAGACGTCCGCCTGGTCCTCTCCGGCGCGGGCGCCGCCGGCATCGCTTCCGCGAAGCTCCTCTACAAATACGGCATCCGCGACATCATCCTCTGCGACAGCACGGGCATTGTGAGCAAGAGCCGCAGCGATCTCGGGGGCATGAAAGCGGAGGCCCTCTCGTATACCAATCCGCGCGATGTCTCAGGCTCGCTCGCGGACGCGCTCCGAGGCGCTGATATCTTCCTGGGAGTCTCCAAAGGCAAGGTGCTCACTCCCGAGCTCGTCGCTACGATGAGCAAGGACGCGATCGTCTTCGCGATGGCAAACCCCGTCCCCGAGATCATGCCGGACGAGGCTAAGGCAGGTGGCGCGCGCATCGTCGCGACCGGCCGTTCCGATTTCCCCAACCAGATCAACAACGTCCTCGCCTACCCCGGCATCTTCAAGGGCGCCGTCGGCGCGCGGCTCACCGCCATCACGGACGAGATGAAAATCGCCGCAGCGAGAGCGCTCGCCGCGGCGGTAGAGAATCCGACGGAAGATATGATTATCCCCTCCCCTTTCCAGGAGGATCTCGCGAACCTCGTGGCGAAAGCCGTCGTAGAAGCTTCTCGTTAATATGCGTCCGATCCTGTTCGTCGATTTCGACGGCACTATCTGCCACGGGAAATTCTGGCGGAGCCTAGAACCAGCGCTTAGAGCCGGCATGCAAGAAATTATCTTCGGCCCCGCCAATCGGCAGATGGTCGGCGATTGGATGCTCGGCAAGCATAGCTCGGAAGAGCTGAACCGAAAATTAGCAGACGAGTTACCAGCTGAGTACGACATGCTCTGGAAGGTCTTCGTAGAAGACTGCCAGAATATGCCTATCGATCAGTCCGCGCTCGAGCACATCGATCGGTTCAGAGTGCGGTTCACGACCATACTCGCTACCGACAACATGGACTGCTTCAATAGATTCACCGTACCCGCGCTCGGGCTGAACCGCTATTTCGACTCTATCGTGAACTCCTACGATGCGGGTCTGCGAAAAAACGACGAAGGAGGGCGGTTATTCTTAAATCTGTTGCGGCAGCACGGCTCTATCGCCTCCGAGAGCGTACTTATCGATAATTCAAAGACTACCTGCGAGATTTTCGAGAAACTAGGCGGACGATCTCTCTTCGTAACTCCTGAGCAGCCCATCTCCAGCTGGCTGGATATCCTGGAAGAGGATTACGCCGCGTCCAGCTCTAAATAAAACTGCGAACCCTTGCCGGGACCTTCTGACTCCGCCCATACGCGCCCGCCCTTGTGCGCCGTGACCATCTCCTTGGCCACGAAGAGGCCGAGGCCCGTACCCATCACGTTCACCTTGTTCGCGTCCGTCGCCCGGGAGAAGCGCTGGAAGAGCCTCTCGATGGTTTCTTTGGTCATGCCGACGCCCGTATCCACGAAGGAGACGAGGATCTTCTTGGTGGCATCGTTCCGACCCACGCGGACAGTGATGGAGCCCTTCGGCGTGTACTTCATCGCGTTATCCAGGAAGTTGATGATGACCTGGCGGATCTTGCCGATATCGATGTTCGCGTTATACGGCCCCTTCTTGTCGTCCACGTAGGTGAGCTGGAGCCCGGCCTTGAGCGCGTTCGGCAGGAGCTCGGCCATGACGTCCTTCACGACCTTGCCGAGGTCGGTCACCGCGAACTCGTACTTCATGCGGTTCTGCTCGATGCGGGAGATGGTCAGGAAGTCCTCGATGGTGTTCGCCATGGAGCGGCTCGACTGGTAGATGCGCTCTACCGCCTCCTCGATGGCCTTCGGCGCCTTGCCGAAAGAGCCCTCCAGGATGAGAGAGGCATAGCCCTTGACAGCGGTGAGCGGGCTCCGCAACTGATGCGTGCCCATGGAAAGGAATTCGGACTTCAGCCGATCGACCTCCTTGAGCTTCTCGTTCGCCGTAGAGAGCTCGAGCGCCAGCTTCTCGATCTGCTCGCGGGCTTCCACCTCCTTGAGGACGCTCCGGATGAGGAAGCCGCCTACCACCACGGTCGCCGCGAAGAGGGTGCTATCGATGATGCGGTCTTGGACGTTGTTCGCGATGAGGACGCGCACCAGGATGAACATCCAGAGTGTGAAGAGGAAGAGCTCGGTCGCGATGACCCTGACATCGAAGAGGTGGTGCTTGAGGATGGCGTAAGAGATCGCCATGATCATCGCCACGATGCCGACCTGCCCGACCCAATTGAGGGAGAATATGCCGAGAAACGGGAGGACGAGGTTCGTTACGACCCCGATACACGTCGCCGTAAAGGTGCCGACGAGGATATACGCGATCTGGAATCGCAGGGCGCGTTCCGCGACGAGGTATTTCTTGATGAGAAAGGCGTAGCCGACGGCAAAATACGCAAATATGTATACCCCGTAGAGGGCATGGAGAAGCTGATTGAATACGATGTGGCGCTCGTCTCCCGTGACCGGCAGGACGTCGCGTATCAAGCCCCCAGGGAGGAGGATGGCGATGATGAGCGGAACGAGCGGAAGCAATAAGCCGAGGCTAACGGAGCGGGACAGGCCGCCCGTCTCGCGCGGGAAAGTGTAGGCAAAGTGGATAAAAGCGAGAGGGATGAAGGACGCACCTACGTACAGAAGGCGGGCCGCGAGGATCGCCGCTTCCCTGTCCGCAAACCCACGGTAGAAGAACATGCCGACGCCCCAGGAACTCACCGCCAAGGTGAGCAAGAAAAACATCAGGTTCGTCTTGTTGTCCCTGTGGCGGGAATAGATGATGAGGCCGTAGCCGGTATTCACCACGGCCGCGATCGCCACGAGAGCGTTGATGACGTCGAGATTAAAGATCATCGTAAGACTTCTGTCGGGACCCTGCGTGCGATGCCACTTACCCGCTCGAGCCTCTCCTCAGAGATGGATTCGAGGAAATTCTGGAAGGCTGCCGGCCTGAAATTGAGAGCCCTCCCCCAGGACGCGATGGTATCCACCCTCTCGAGATCCGTGCGAGCGATCGTGTAGTGGTCATTCCAGCCATGCGCCGCCAGGATGAGGAGCTCTGCCATACAGCAAAAGGTATCATTCTTCCCCTTCAGGTTGAAATCGAAGTGCGTGCGTATCTCGGGCGTATGCACCACCCCTGCCTCTACGACGAGGACGTCCTGCCGCGTCAGCACTTCGGGCGCGACATCGGAAGGCTGCGCGTCATCTATCACCACAGCCCCTGGCTTGAGGTGTTCCGGGCGCACCAAGGCTTCGGGCGTATTGGTAGCCGTGATGATGAAATCGGCCTCTCGGATTGCTTCTATGGAATGCGAGACGGCGATATTCGCATCGGGATTCAGGCCTTCGAGTATCGGCAGGAGCTTCTGGACAGCCTCTTTCTTCCTCTCCACCTCGACGAGTAGTATGCGAGAGTAGCCCTCCCTCACGATTACTTGCGCCGTGCTCGAACCGATGGAACCCGCTGCGCCCACGACAGCGACCAGGACATCCTGCTTGGAAAGGCCGAAGCGTTCCGTCAGGTTGAAGAGGTTCTGGCTGACGTTATGCGCCGTATAGGCGTGGCCCGTGGTCACGTTGATCTTCACGTTCTCCGTCACATCGAGACCTCCGCGCGACATCGAAGCGGTGAGCCCTCCGAGGCCGATAATCTTGGCTCCGCTCTTCTTGGCCAACCTGGCCGCCTGGATTATCTTGCGGCGCGCAAGCGGACGGTCCTCAAGCATCTGCTCTGCGGTCAGCGGAACGGCGAGTACGAACCCGCGAATCTCTTTTCCACTCTCGGCGGAAGCGAGGCCGGACACGCGAGAGATGATGACCGGCCAATAGAAGCGGAGGACGAGCTTTATGAGAAAGGGAGGGATAGCTCTCAAGAAAGGGTATTGCCGATACACATCCCTGATGTCCCGCGGATGCACGATGAAGGCGTAGGCGTACTCTGAGGAGGCGCGCTCAGGCAAGAGCAGCACCGCGAGATCGCGGAAGCTGTGAGCTATCGCGCGAAACGATCTGAAGAAATACTTCCATGCCGTTCGGAGAGTCGCCATGAACGGATGTATTTTACCATGTTTTATAAGCGAGTCCTGAAATGAAAGAGAGCCCGCATGCGCTTGCGCGCGTGCGGGCCCTTTTTAAGTCTGCGCGAGAAGCCAATCGAGGCTCTCGCGGACGATCTGGGCGCCGTTCTTGCTGTGAGCAACAAGGTGTCCAGCGCAGGGAACAGGACAGAACTTGGTGGGGCCGGTGTTGTGGCTCGTGAGATAGATCACCAAGTCTAGATGAGCATCGGGGTTGACCCATTGGTCTTCCGCCCCAGTCACCACGACAATCGGCAGGTTGAACTCGCCGGTGAACCGCGGCCGCGAGAAGAACGCGGCAAGCTGAGCGGCCTCCTTCCCGGAGATCCGCCGCCGCGTTGCTGCAATCTCGTCCGCAACTTCCGCTGGGACGTGATTGAGAGCTACCCTTCGGTAATCCCCCTCCGAAGGGAGGAAGCTGCGCCCCAGGATCATCCAGGGCTCATATTTCCACATCACCTTCGCGAGCGGCCATCCGAGTGCGCCCCAGACACCTCGCACGTTCTGTGGGATCGCCGGGGAAACGAGGATGATTCCTCGAATGTTCTTGCGGCACTCCTCGGAGAGTGCGGCGACCAGGGTCGCAAGTCCTCCGGCAGAGTGACCGATCACCCACACGGGCTCGAGTTCTTTCTGGAGCGCCCGAGTCAAAGCAGCGACGCGATCTTCGAACGTCCCGTTGTTGTCCGTGTCGATGAACTTGGCAGTCAGGCCGCGAGCGGCGAGATCGGCCATCCAGGGGCGGAACACCAGTTCGGTGTCTCCAAGCCCTGGCAAAAGCAGTACTTGGGCCACTGAAGGCCTCCTTCCCTAAGTTAGGTTCGGATTACATTATAGCATATAATGTAGCGATATGTCAATAGCAAAACCGCCCTGGACTGAGCGGTTTTTGCAGCTTCCGACTTACCTACTTACTGAGCGAGAGGAGGCCTACTTTCTTGCCGACCCGCAGCAAAGCTGCTTTTCCAAGACTTTCCATAGAAATATTCTGGTCGACAGACTCGATCAATGCATCATTCATATACACCCCCCTCCCCTCAATGAGCCGGCGGGCTTCGGATTTGGAAGGCGCGAGACCTGTGGCCACCAAGGCGTCGACTGCGCTCGAACCTTCTGCGACGACCGCGCTCGGCATGCTGCGGAGAAGAGAATCCATTTCAGACTGCGAGAGGGACAAAAGAGACGGCGCATCCCCGAAGACGAGGTCGGAAACGCGTTTCGCATTCTGAGCCGCTTCCTCGCCATGCACGAGCTTGGTGACCTCGAAAGCGAGGAGCTCCTGCGCGATCCTTTTCGCAGGATCGGCAGAGTGCTCCGCCACAATCTCCGCTATCCGCTCGAGCGGAAGGAAGGTGAAGATCTTCAGGTAGTCTTCCACCCCCTCATCAGAGA
>DASPJT010000076.1:0-2534 GCA_035628455.1 Minisyncoccota bacterium | reverse complement strand
ATCCTGGTGCTTCTTCATCTCCTCGTCGAAGCCGGCGCGATCCACCTCGAGGCCGCGCTCCGCGGCGAGCTCCTCCGTCACTTCGATAGGAAAGCCGTAGCTCTGGTAGAGATTGAAGGCCTCTAAGCCGGAGACATGGTCGCCGGTGCGGCGGGAGAACTCGCGGAGGCCCTTCTGCAGGGTCTCGCGGAACTTCTCCTCCTCCTTGCGTATCTCTTCCGCGATCATCGCCTTCCGCTCGTTCAATTCGGGATAATCGGCGGCATAAGTGGCGATCACGGCTTCCGCGAACATATGGAAATTGCCTTCCGCTACTCCGAGGATATCGGAGAAGCGGATGGCGCGGCGGAGGAGACGGCGCAGGACATAACCTTGGTCGGTATTCGACGGCGTCACTCCGTCTCCGATGAGGAATACGGAGGCGCGGAGGTGATCCATAACCACGCGGAAGGCACGGGTCATCTTTTCATCCTTGCCGTACTCTCGCCCAGAGGATTTTTCTATCGCCTCCCTCACTTTTTCGAACAGATCGATCTTGAAAACATCCGGCTCGTCGTTCGCCGCCATAGTAATGCGCTCCAGACCTCCGCCGAAATCTACATTCGGCTTGGGCAGCTTTTCAAAAGCTCCATTCTTCTTCAGATACTGCATGAACACGTTGTTGCCCACTTCCACGAAGCGGCCGCAATCGCAGTTCACGTGGCAAGACTCGTCCTTCCAGATGGATCCTCCATGGAAACCGTGTTCTGTACCAAAATCCCAGAACATCTCCGTGTCGGGCCCTCCTGGCTCGCCCTCTGGCATGTTGTCCGGCCCACCTGCCCTACTCCACCAATTCTTCTTTTCGCTGTAGTAGAAGATGCGTGCGCCCTGCATGCCCTTCGCTTCGGCCTCCTCGGCTATGCCCGCATCAACCCCCTTTTCAGAAAGAAGCTTGGCCCACAGCTCAGCCGCTTCCGTGTCGCGCGGTATCCCGAGCGCAGAATTCCCCGCATAGCAGGTGAAGTAGAGGCGCTTGGGATCGAGGCCGATCTCGCGCGTCAAAAATTCGAACATCCAGGGGATCTGCTCCTGTTTGAAATAGTCGCCGAAAGACCAGTTCCCCAACATCTCGAAGAAGGTGGTGTGGCGATTATCCCCCACCTCCTCAATATCTTGCGCACGGAAAGACTTCTGGCTATCAGCCACCCGCTTGCCCAAGGGGTGCGGTTGCCCCAGGAAGTACGGGAGCATGGGCTGCATGCCGCTCCCGGTGAATAGGGTCGTCGGATCGTTCTCGGGAACGAGCGGCGCCGAGGGCACGATGGCGTGCCCTTTATCCTTGAAAAACTGCAGGTATTTTGCCCGTATCTCAGAAGTCTGCATGTGATGGCTATGCTAGCCTAGAATCAGGCTTTTTTAAAGCGACTTACAAAAAGGAAGGTAGTCAGATTCTTTTTCTTGTCCTGAAGATTCTCACGAAGTATAGAAAGCCCATTAATCTCCCCTGCCGTGCGCGAGGCGATGACGGCAGTACCCTCCGGAAGCTTGCCTTTGGCGAGCGCCTCTGCGGCGGTGGCCTGATCCACGAGAATCCCCTCTCCGGAGACGGTCAGAATGCCGGGATAGCGCCGCGCCACAGTCTTCTTGGTCTGAGCCAGTGCCTGCGGGTGCGACATGATCGTCTTTACGTCTTTCTCCTTCATGCCCGGCCGCGCGAGAAGGCAATGGCGTACGGGGATCTTGTAGTTATCCAGAATCTTGCAATTGAATTCGGAGAGGGCGTTGATCGTCTCCCAGACGGTGCCGCCGATGGTGTTCTCGATGGCGAACTGCCCTCGGTCTATTTTCTTGTCATGGAGCGCTTCGAGGACGCGCCGCGTCGTGTAGAGATATTCGATGCGGAAATCGATGATGCCTTTCTCCTTGGTATACGTGCGGATAGCTTCTTCGTTGAAGCTGCCTCTCCCGCCCTGGATGCCGATAACCAGCGTCTTCCCTTTCATACCCCTTACTTGAGTATCTCCGGCAGAAGCCTCTCGAATTCGTCTATATCCGCCTTGATACTCTTCAGCCCCTCTTCGAAGACACCGATGTCGAGGGTGTTGAGGCCGATATCCTGGAAGATCTGCTCGGGCTTCGCACTGCCACCGGCATTCAGAAATTGATCGATGTTCTTGATGAACTTCGGATCCTTCTGGTAGCGGCGCACGAGCGCCTTGCTGATGAGCTGGCCGTAGGCGTAGGAGTAGACGTAGAAAGGGCGGCGGAAGTGGTGCACCGCCACGAAGAAGTAGCCGTCGCTCTCGGAGAGCTGGAAACCGGGGCCGAGGTAGGACTGCATGTGCTTGTTGAGGAGCGCGGCGATGCTGTCCTTGTCCAGGAAGCCTTCCTTCCGCACCCGCTGATGGAATTCGAGCTCGAAGTTGAAGAAGGCGATCTGGCGGAAGATGGTCTGGATGTCGTCCTGGATCTTGTCGTGGAGAGCGATAGCGCGATCACGGCCAGAGAGCTTGCTGAACACGGAATCGAAGACCAGAGCCTCAAAGAGCGTA
>DASPJT010000075.1:0-5436 GCA_035628455.1 Minisyncoccota bacterium | reverse complement strand
AAGGCGGAGATAAAAGCGATGGAAGGCAATGTTCAATAAATCCTTCTTCCGGTTCGCCGCGAGCTTCATGGGCATCATCAGCCTGGGCCTCCTCTTCTTCCTCGGCCTCTCCCTCTACAGCTATGCGTCGGGCCAGTCCCTCGGCGCCGCGGTTGCTTCCTTCTGGGGGACTCTGGTCGGTGCGAGATAAGCTTTATTGACAGGAGAGACTCCTCCGGGTATTCTCTCGAACACAGGCCTCAAGACAGTGGGCGGCTCGAAAGAGCCTTAAACAAAGCCTACCGAAGGTCGAACTACTTCCTCCCTTAGGGGAGGTGAGGGCCCTGTACGGGGCCCTTTTGGGTCCCCCAAAAAAGAATGGCAATCACTAAAGCAGACAAGCAGGAGATTCTCGCGAAGGCCGAAAAGGCTCTCGCCGGCATCTCTTCGGCCGTCTTCGTGAATTTCCACGGACTCAACGTCGCCAATACCACGGCGCTCCGCAAGGAGCTCCGCGCAAAGGGTGTCGGCTACTTCGTGGCCAAGAAGACCCTTCTCCGCCGCGTGCTCGAAAAGCTCGGGTTCCAAGGCTCTGTGCCGGAACTTCCGGGCGAGATCGCGGTGGCTTACAGCGCGGACGATCTCCTCGCTCCGGCGCGCGAGGTCTACAGCTTCGAGAAGAAGCTCAAGGACAATGTCTCCATCGTCGGCGGCATCTTCGAGGGCGCCTACGCGGAGCGCGAGAAGATGGTGTCGATCGCATCCATCCCGCCCGTGCAGGTCCTCTACGGCCAGCTGGTGAATCTCATCAACTCGCCGATCCAGGGGCTCGTGCTGGCACTCAATGCCATTGCTGAGTCCAAGGGCGCTGCGCCTGCGGCGGCAGAAGCTCCGGCTGCGGAACCCGCAGCTGATGCAGCGACGGCTTAACTATTATTAATCAATCAGAACTATGGAAGCTGAAAATACCCAGGTAGAAGTACCGGCGAAGTTCAAGTCCTTCGTGGATTCCATCGAGTCCCTCAGCGTGCTCGACCTCCACGAGCTCGTGAAGCTTCTCGAGAAGCGCTTCGGCGTCTCTGCCGCCGCCGTCGCGGTGGCTGCGGCTCCGGGAGCGGGAGCAGCCGCTGCGGAAGAGAAGACCTCTTTCGATGCGGAACTCAAGGATGCCGGCGCCAACAAGATCGCGGTGATCAAGGTGGTCAAGGAAGTCCTCGCCCTCGGCCTCAAGGAGGCCAAGGATCTCGTGGATGCCGCTCCTTCCAAGCTCAAGCAGGGCCTGAAGAAGGAAGAGGCAGAAGCGCTCAAGAAGAGGATCGAAGAGGCAGGCGGCAAGGTCGAGTTGAAGTAAGCGGGAGCGACTCCCGCAGAAAAGTCCCGCCCCAAGGCGGGACTTTTCTTTTCAGGGCCCTTTAGTACTATGAACCCACGTATGGAAATCGCCCCCAAGCTCTTCGGCGGAGAGAGGATGGTCAAGCTGCTCCGCCTCTTCCTCTTCAACCCCGGCGCCGCCTTCGACGGGGAGCATATCCGCAAGCGCACCGGGGTAGACCCGAGGAAAGCCCGCCGGGAGCTCGCGGCCCTCAAGAGCATCGACCTCCTCGCCGAGCGCACGCCGCTCCGAGGGAAGCGAGAGCCGCGGCTCTCCCTCAACAAGCAGTTCCCCTATGCGGACAGCCTCCGCGCCCTCCTCCGGGAGACCGCGCCCTTCAGCGATACGGAGCTCAAGGAGCGCTTCACCAAGGCCGGGACCATGAAGCTCCTCGTCTCCGCGGGCTTCTTCGTGGACAACCCGGACAGCCGCCTCGATCTCCTCATCGTGGGGGACAAGCTGAAGCGGAAGCACCTCGAGAAGGCTATCCGCGAGCTCGAGCTCGAGTGCGCCCGGGAGCTCCGCTACGCCGTCCTCTCCGGCGCGGACTTCGACTACCGCCTGAACATCTACGACAAGCTCGTGCGCGACGTCTTCGACTACCCGCACCGCCTCATCGTGGACCGTTTCGACCTCGGCCGGCAGATCGGCTTATCCACACGACGCGCTCCGCTCCGTGTCTAGGGAGTGCTACACTACGAGTGTTCTTTACTAGATAGTTGCGCCGCTACTTGCGGTCGCGTTTAACAATAGTTATGGCATTAGAAATGTGGGGCGACGTGCTTCTGCGCTCGTTCCAGGATCTCGGTTTCGGACTCGTGGCCTTCCTCCCGAAGGTCTTGCTCGCGGTCATCATATTCCTCGCGGGCTGGGTGGTAGGCTCTCTCCTCGCGCGCGCGATCGCGCGAGTGATCGACATGCTCCGCATCGACGAGGTGCTCGAGGGCGCCGGCATCGGCGTGCTCGTCTCCCGCGCGGGCTTCCGGCTGAACGCCGGCAAGTTCCTCGGGACGCTCGTCGAGTGGTTCGTGATCGTCTCCTTCCTCATCGCCTCCTTTGACGTACTCGGCCTCGTGCAGGTGAACATCTTCCTCCAGCAGGTGGTCCTCCTCTACTTGCCTCAGGTCATCGTGGCCATCCTCGTCCTCTTGGTAGCCGGCGTCGTCGCCGAGACCATGAAGGAGGTCGTCGGAGGCGCCGCGCGCGCCGCGGGCGTCTCTTCCGCCAACTTCCTCGCGGGCGTGACCAAGTGGTCCATCTGGATCTTCGCCATCCTCACCGCGCTCTACCAGCTCGGCGTGGCGGCTCCTTTCGTCCAGACCCTCTTCACCGGCTTCGTGGTGGCCATCTCCATCGCCACCGGCCTCGCCTTCGGCCTCGGCGGCCAGGACGCGGCAGGGAAGCTCATCGACCGCACCCGCAAGGAGCTCGGCACGGCGAGCAAGTAGCCTTTTTCTCGCGCAAACCCCCGCCGCGCTCTCTGCGGCGGGGGTTTGCCGTATATGGCCCTGTTGAGGCCTCCTTATGCGCCGAGCCCTCTTTGTTGACAGCCTCCCATATATCCGTATACTTACCCTCATTCTGTCTACGGCAAACACAAAAAACCCCTCTCAGTACCGGTAAGGTGCGGCCCCGTGTCGCTCCCCGCCGGAAGGCGGGTTTTTTGTTGGAGAAGCGACCGACCTCTCGATTTTTGACAACTACATTCCCTCACGACGCCTCCTTTTCCCGCGCAAGCGGGGCTTAAGGGTCTTTTAGGGCGCCGGAGAGGGGCAGGTAAGTAAGTAAAGTAGTCAAGACAAAGCAGTGATTCATAGATCTCCTGACGGGAGATTAAGAGCACACGGTGGATGCCTTGGCTTTGAGAGGCGATGAAGGACGTAGCATAGCTGCGATAAGCTTCGGGGAGGTGCCTAGCAACCTTTGATCCGAAGATCTCCGAATGGGGAAACCCTCTAGCGTGAACCGCTAGAATCCTGGACTTGATCCAGGATGCGCACCCAGGGAAGTGAAACATCTCAGTACCTGGAGGAAAAGAAACCAAACAGTATTTCCCTAGTAGCGGCGAGCGAAACGGAAAAAGCCCAAATCTAGTCTTACTTTCGGTCCGCATGCAAATGTTGGCCGATAGTGAGACTAGGCGTTGTAAGGTGGCAAGCGAGCATTTATGTTCGGAAAGTTAAAAATTGGCGTATTAGGCGAAGCTGCTGGGAAGCAGCGCCCGAGAAGGTAACGGCCCTGTAGCCGAAAATACCGCCAACTTTCTTTTGCCATTCTTGAGTAACTCAGGACACGAAAAGCTTGAGTGAATCCGCCGGAACTAACCGGCAAGGCTAAATACTCTCAAAGACCGATAGTGAACTAGTACCGTGAGGGAAAGGTGAAAAGCAGCCCAGTGAGGGCAGTGAAATAGACCTGAAACCGTGTGCTTACAAGGAGTCAGAGCGGTCGCAAGACCGTCATGGCGTGCCTATTGAAGAATGAGCCAACGAGTTGATGCATGCTGCAGGCTAAGGCCGCGAGGCTGGAGCCATAGGGAAACCGAGTGTGAATAGCGCGAAATTAAGTAGTATGCATCAGACCCGAAGCCAGGTGAGCTACCCATGAGCAGGGTGAAGTTTGTCGAAAGACAGATGGAGGCCCGAACCGGTGAGCCGTTCAACACTCTCGGATGACTTGTGGGTTGGAGTGAAAAGCTAACCGAACCTGGTAATAGCTGGTTTTCTCCGAAATATGTTTAGGCATAGCGTCGAGCGTATCTCTTGGGGGTAGAGCACTGGAAGGTCTCGACAGGGCGAAAGCTCGCGAGACCTATCAAACTCCGAATACCAAGAGTAACTACTCGGCAGTAACACCGTGGGGGCTAAGCTTCACAGGTGTAAAGGGAAACAGCCCTGATCTCCGGTTAAGGTCCCAAAATCTACGCTCAGTGCACTAAAGGAGGTGTTATTTCTCCGACAATGAGGATGTTGGCTTAGAAGCAGCCATCATTTAAAGAAAGCGTAACAGCTCACTCATCGAGAGATTTCGCGCCGCAAATAATCGGGGCTTAAGCGTAGTACCGAAACTGAGGGCTTGTGTACTTCATCGAGGAAAAGATATTTCGTTTCTTCGGTGAAGTACATGAGCGGTAGGAGAATATTCCACTCTGCGATGAAGGAGAAGGGGTGACCCACTCTGGAGCGTGTGGAAGTAAGAATGTTGGCACAAGTAACCACAATGGCGTTGAGAACACGCCACGCCGAAAGACCAAGGTTTCCTTGGCGATGACAATCAGCCAAGGGTTAGTCGGGCCTAAGGGGATGGCGAAAGCCGCACCTAATGGACACATGGTTAATATTCCATGACTTCGCGCATATGCGATGGAGGGACGGAGGATACAAGGAAGAGTGCATTATTGGATTTGCATTGTGGGTGACGAGAGGCGCGTTCCAGGAAAATCCGGGACGCTCGCTTAGATGCGGACCTCGGGCATCCGTACGACTCCGCGCAAGCGGGGGAGTCTTCCGAAGAGCCTTCCAAGAAAATCTTCTAAGCTCAATATGCGCGGATCCGTACCGCAAACCGACACAGGTGGTCAGCTCGAGTAGAGCAAGGCGAACGAGTAAAATTCCCCCAAGGAACTCGGCAAAAAAGCAGCCGTAACTTCGGAATAAGGCTTCCCGTCGCAAGGCGGGCGCAGCGAAAGTATCCCTGGCAACTGTTTACCAAAAACACAGCTCCCTGCGAACTCGTAAGAGGATGTATAGGGGGTGACACTTGACCAATGCCAGAAGGTCAAACAACGACGTTGCTATGTCGCAAGATGTAGTGGTGATTGTTGCAAGCCCTGGTGAATGTCGGCCGTAACTATAACGGTCCTAAGGTTCCCGGTCTGTAATACGGATCGGGAAGGATTGGGACCGTTAGAAAACGGAAAGGTGAACAGAGGGACTTACAGAAGACAAGGAAAAGTAGTTGCCCGCCGTAAGGCGTCCCAACTGACTATATGCTGAGAAATCTGTGCATAAACAGTGCTGTAGAGCTCACGCTACTAAGGTATAATCTACCCATAGTAACAATGCGATGAGTGCAGAAAATCAGCA
>DASPJT010000074.1:0-8080 GCA_035628455.1 Minisyncoccota bacterium | reverse complement strand
AAAAGAAAATCGCCGCGTAAGTGTAACTTACGCGGCGGGGAATTGAGTTGAAGAACATCAGGAGGGAGAGGAGGGGCATCCTCCTTTCGCGACGTGAAGCGTCGGATTGGGGTGGGGCTGCTCTCCTGGCTCCGGCAGACTCTTCATGGGGAAGACGGAGACGCGGTCTCCCCAGTGATGGATCTCCTTGTATCTGGCCACCGCCACCCACTTCTTGTAGGCGGGGACTCGGCTATTTGCCGGGTGCCCCGCCTCCAGGTCGACGCCTCCCATGGACATGACGCAATCAGTATCCTCGAGGGGCACGACGCCGTCGGTATAGCGGTACCTCTCCGGCTTTATCGTCTTGTATTCAGTCCAGGAAGGCTTTGCCGGGGTGGTCGGCTTTGGCTTCGCCTCAGCCATAGGCTTCGGTGGGGGCGTGGGCTTCTCCCCGCCAATCACCTCCACTCCCTTGTAGGGGGCGTACGGGGTGTTGATCCACTCCCGCGCACGGTTGAAATCCGGCGAGTAAGACGGTCGGATGTCATGGGTGACCGTAACCTGCGGATTCACTTGCACGGGGAGGTTCTTCCAGTCGGTTGGGGTTTTATCGACGCCCGCGCCGACCTGAAGCGCACCCAAGACTTTCTTGCCGGTCGCGTAGTCGTTGCTGGCGCCTTCGACGACCGTATCCTTCGTTGAGGAGAACAACCATCTGGCCCATTCTGTGGTCTTCTGTGGCGTAGAATTGACGAAGACCATGAACAGGAAGATGCTCGTGAAGATTACTGGCAGGAACATCCAACCGGCGCGGATGGAGATGATCATCACCACCGCAAAGAAGACCTGGAACCATGGGGAACCCAGGGCTTCCCAGCCGGCGTCTCCGAAGAGCATGGGCAAGGCCACGAGCGGCAAGAGGCCGACCACGAACCAGGCCCAGTTTGCCATGAACCACTTTCCGATAGACACTCCCGCCGCTTTGACGATAGTCTGAGCGGCCGGAGGGAGCCACGTGTAGGCGAAGGCAATTGCAGCGCCGACACCCAGTAGAACGAGCAGGATGAAGGCCGGGAACCAGACGCCCCAGATGGCCCAAGTTAATGAGCCGAATAGGGCGGCTACTAAGAAAACAAGTAGTGTTCCAACCCCGGCTCTCCATAGGAGATGGGGGTCGATCGTGAACCCAGTTACCCGTTTACCGGGGGTCCCAGCGAGGCGGACCCGTCCGTGTTTCAGGAGCCAGAGCAATCCGGCTCCTAAGACTGCTGTGGGCCCAAGGATCCATAGCAGCTTGAGCCACGGTTCAATTCCTGGCATCAAGGGGTACTCCCTTTATGAGAGGACGCCGCAGCTTTCAGGGCTGTGGCGATGTTTACGGCCATGCCGGCGACGGAGTCGACGGGGGTGATTATTTTGTCTGCATTCTTGAACGTCTCCCTCATGGCGTCGGCCGATTCTGATATGACCGGGTCGACGCCAGCCTCTTTGAGCGCCTTGATACCTTCTGCTCTGCCGCTGAGGATACCCTTGGCTTTCAGACCCTCGCCCTTACCCTTCACCTCGTCGGAAATCGCTTGCGCGCGGGCTCGGACGATTCCCGCCAGCGTGTCCGAGGTCGCGTGGCCGAGACTGGGGGAGAACATGCGGGCGATTTCGAGTGTTGCGGTATCGCCGAGCAGGTTCTGGAGAGCTTTCTCGAGAGCTTTATGAATTTTCTCTCGGCCCTCGAGGACCTCTCGGGTCGTCCGCTTGGAGATTTCGTCATCGATTTCAGTGCGCGAGAAGTCGCGCAGCTGCCGCTCGGCTTCAGCGAGATTCTGGAACGCCTGCTGGAAGTGGAACGGTTTCGTGATGCGATACCTGATCACCCTGGAATGGGCGATCGGCATCGCGGCGTCAGTCGGGTGTTCCGGGACGGGTTTGTCAAACGCTCTCGGCATCGACCGATCCGCCCGAACCATACCTGGAGGTAACGGCTCTTTTTCATCTCCGAAGAAGACGAGATCCGTCTCCCCGGGGAATTCCAATTGGATGCTGGTCGTCGGCCACCTTCTGCGCCGCAGATATGGCCAGGCGGCCAAGCGGAGGCCTGGCTGGAGCACTGTCACCGGTTTGCCGAAGGCAGTGATGGTGGCAACTTCTGTCGTATCGACGCCGAAGATCGAGAAAGCGAGTGATGCGAGGGGGAAAATCAGGAACGGAAATCCGAGATTCCACTCGTTGGGTGCACCGGGCGTGCCGAAGTCGATGCTGAAGGGGGAAAGTCCCAACCCCAGCAAGAACAGGGCACCCATGCTTACCCACCATATCCACCATCCGGTGGTCCAATGCCATTCCTGAAGGTCGATGATGATGGGATTGCGGAGAGGTGCGTCCTCGTCCGCAGGCGTAGTCGGAGGGGTTGTGATCGTCATGACAGACCTCTCGTTTTTGAATTGTCGAAGTACCCTTGCGGGTCTGGTTTGTACGGTATCACAAAATACTGTAAAAGTCAATGGAGATGAGGGGGTATTTTGAGGTGTGCATAACTATGATTCCCCGGCCTTTTAGCTGATAAAATAAGGGCATTACCCCTAGCACGTTCATATGAGCCCATTGTTACGCATCGCGCTTCTTTCCGCGGCGTTTTGTTTGTCTGCGACCTTCGTCTCCGCACAGGAGACCTACCCGGGTCCCACGACTCCTCCTTCCGACACGCCTCCGCCTCCTAACGGGGGCTACACTCCGCCGCCGGGAGGGTATACCACCTATCCGCCTCCTTCCGGAACGACCGGCTCGTACCCGCCGCCCGTCGACCCTCAATACCAGAATCAGCAGCCTCCCATGCCGTATCCGGGACAGGGCGAGCCTCCGCGGTATCCTGCCCCGACGGGTGATCAGAGGAATATGTATGGCGAGCCTCCGCGGGACATGAAGCCGCCGATGCGGGAGCCTATGCGCGAACCGTCATCCGACAAAGGACAGCGCGGCATGCCGCAGGGAGACAATTTCGGGGGAGGCGGCATGGACATCGCGCAAGCCAAGCAGATGATCCGCCACATCGAGCGCCCCATCGGGAATTTCAAGCGCACCGTCGCCAACCTCAAGAAGCAGGGGATCTCCGTACCCTCCGAAGCGGAGAGCCTGGTGACGGAACTTTCGAGCGCGGTGTCGACCATAAAGTCCGCTTCCGAATTGACCGAGGAGGTGGAAGCCGCTCTCGCGACCATCGAAGAGAAGGGCCAGGAGCTCGGCGAGCTCGGCCGCACCCTCGGCATGCTGGAGCAGATGACTCGCGTGACCAAGGAAGCGGAGAAGCGCATCAAGGCGATGCGCAAGCAGCTCGATCGCGCGAAAGCCAAGGCGGCCAAGGCGAAGATCGACGTGTCCGGCATCGCCGCTAAGATAGAGGGGGAGATAAAAGAAATCGAAAATGCACTCGCGGCGGCGAAATCCGCTTCTCCCGAAGACCCGGAGGACCTCATGGACACCATCCGTGATTCCGTGTACGAGCCTTTGGAAGACCTCCGCGACAGCCTCATGGTTCTGGAGCAGATCTCGAACGCGAGCCGCATGATGAAGGACGTGGAGAAGGAGATCGCGCGCATCGAGAAGCTCGCGGCGGCTCTCAAGAAGCAGAAGAAGGATACGGCGAAGCTCGAGGAGCTCATCGCAGATATGAAGGAGAAGCTTGCGGAGGCGAAGACGCTCCTTGCCGGGAGCAACGTGGACAGGGAGGATCTCTTCGAGCTCTTCAGCTCGGCCGAGATCATCCACAATGACGCCATGGAGGAGCTCTCCGAGCTCCAGGGCAAGCCAAGCGACTTCGAGAGAGACTTCGAGAAAGCGGGGCAGAGCACCTCAGCGAACGTCGGCGCGGCTGTCCGGAATGCCGTCTACAAATTCCTCGACGCCTGGCAGATCTAGGGTAGGGAGGTTGGGAACGCAAAAGAGCCCGTGCGGGCTCTTTTGCTTTTCTGTGGGCAGGGGGAGACTCGAACTCCCACTCTTTTAAGGGAACCAGCTCCTAAGGCTGGCGCGTCTACCAATTTCGCCACCTGCCCGATTTCTTTACGTTATCACGAAATCATGTTCTTCTGAAATACGCTGTATCCGTGGCCTCTCCCTGACCCGCGTGCTATACTCGCTTCGCTATTTCGCTGATGGAGCGTTCCGGTCGGGCCGTAGTATACCGGTAGTACATGCGCTTCGGGTGCGTAGAGACCGGGTTCGATTCCCGGCGGCCCGACCAGGACGCTTCATCAGAATACAGTCATGGAAGGACTACACATCACCCTCGGCGCGGATACCCTCGGGCACTTCCTCGGGCTTCCCATCACCAACACCCTCATCCCCGCGCTCATGGCGAGCGTGATCCTGCTCGTGCTCGCCTTCGTGGTGCCGCGGACTCTCAAGATGCTTCCCTCGAAGGGGCAGACCCTCTTCGAGACGGCGATCGGCGGCGGCTTCGGCTACGTCGAAGAGGTGCTCGGGGACCGGAAACTCGCGGAGCGCTTCTTCCCGCTCATCGCCACGCTCTTCTCCTTCATCCTCGTAGGGAACCTCCTCGGCTTCCTGCCGGTCGTGGGGAGCGTGGGCTTCTTCGAGGAGCACGACGGGAAGAGCACGCTCGTCGCGCTCCTCCGTCCCGTGAACACGGATTTGAACGTCACCTTGGCGCTCGCCATCGCTGCGGTAGTCGCCATACAGGTGGCCGGAATCGCTACCTTGGGCCTGTTGAAGTACGGTTCGAAGTTTGTTAATCTGCACTCGGTCCTCGGCTTTGCCATCGGGATCATCGAGCTCTTCTCGGAGCTCGCGAGGTTCATCTCCTTCTCTTTCCGGTTGTTCGGGAACATGTTCGCGGGGAAGGTGATGCTCCTCGTAGCGACGGCTTTCGTACCGGTCTTCCTGCCGGTCCCGATCCTCGTCTTCGAGTTTCTCGTCGGCGTCATCCAGGCGGCCATCTTCGCCCTCCTGACGCTCTTCTTTATCAAAATCGCGGTGACAGAACCGCACTAACGCATCATTATGGAACTTGAAGTAGCAAAGACTCTCGGCATGGCGCTCGCGGTGGGCTTGGGCGTCATCGGCCCCGGCATCGGCGTCGGCCTCATCGTCTCGCGCGCGCTCGAGGCGATCGGCCGGAACCCGGAAGCTTCCGGCAAGGTGCAGGCCACCATGTTCATCGGTATCGCCTTCACCGAAGCGCTCGCCATCTTCGCTCTCGTCATCGCCTTCATCGTCAAGTTCACCTAAGCGCGTCCTCTGCGCTCGGGCGGATCCGGGAGCCGCGCTTAGCGGCCACCGTTCACTATGGAAGAAGTCATCCACACATTCGGCCTCGATTGGAAACTCCTCGTCTTCCAGACGGTCAATTTCCTCCTGCTCCTCTATATCCTGAAGCGCTTCCTCTACAAGCCCGTCCTCTCCTTCATCGAGGAGCGCCAGAAGAATATTGCGAAAGGGGTAGAGGATGCCGCCCTCGCGGCGAGCAAGCTCTCCGAAGCGGAGGATACCGCGGCGCGCACCCGCACGGAAGCCCTCCGCGAGGCGGAGAAGCTCTCTGCGGAAGCCCGCCGCCACGCGGAGGAGCGCAAGGAAGCCATCCTCCGGGAGGCCTCTCTCCGCTCCGCCGAGCTCGTCGAAGAGGGCAAGCGGGGCGCGGAGGAGGAGAAGCGCCGCGCGCTCCGCGAGAGCGAGGAGGAGATCACCAAGCTCTCGCTCCTTGCGGCGGAGAAGATCCTGAAGGAGAAAACCCCCCATTCCCATGCTCGCTAAGTACTACGCTCTCGCTCTCGCGCTCGCTATCGCCGGTAAGACCGGAGCGGAGCTCGACGCGACCCTAGAGCGGTTCTTCGCGCTCCTCCAGGGCAAGGGGCACGTCACCCTCCTCCCGCACATCTTGCGCGAGACGGAGCGCTACGCGCAGCTCATGAACGCGCGGGATTCGGTCACCGTGACGACGCCCGTGCCGCCCTCCGCCCCGCATATCGAGGAGATCCAGAGGAGCTTCGCGGAGTACGGGGTCGGCGAGCGGGAGCTTGTGAAGGAGCTCGACACCTACCTCATCGGCGGCTTCACCATACAGACCCGCGACCTCCGCATCGACGCAAGCTACAAACGCCAGCTCCTCGAGCTCTACCAGGCAACCCTTAAGCGCTAATACCATGCACAACCTCGTCGTAGAAAAGATCCGCAAGGAGATAGAAGGCTTCGCGCCCGCCGTGAAGGTGGAGGAGATCGGCACCGTCATGTCGGTCGGCGACGGCGTCGCCACGATCGACGGCCTCACCAAGGCGGTGATGTCGGAGATGCTCCAGTTCGACGAGGCGGAAGAGAAGCCGCTCAAGGATTCTTTCGATACGACCAAGGACCCGCTCTACGGCCTCGTCTTGAACCTCGAGGAGCAGGGCGTGAAGGCGGTGGTGCTCGGAGACTCCGCGCGCGTGCGCGAAGGCATGACCGCGAAGCGCCTCGGCAAGGTCCTCTCCATCCCCGTGGGGGAAGCCATGCTCGGCCGCGTGGTGAGCGCCCTCGGCGCCCCTATCGACGGCAAGGGAGACATCAAGGCGGACACGGAGTATGCCATCGAGCGCGAAGCGTACGGCGTGATCGACCGCGCCTCGGTGAACGTGCCCTTGCACACCGGCTCGAAGGCGATCGACGGCATGATCCCGATCGGCCGCGGGCAGCGCGAGCTCATCATCGGGGACCGCTTCACCGGGAAGACCACGCTCGCGATCGACACCATTTTGAACCAGCTGAATGAGCCGAAGGAGAAGCGCCCCATCTGCGTGTACGTCGCCATCGGCCAGAAGGAGTCCAAGGTGGCGCACCTCGCGCACGAGCTTTCGACGCGCGGCGCCATGGAGTACACCATCATCGTGTCCGCTTCCGCAAGCACGCCGGCGACCCTCCAGTACTTGGCACCCTTCGCGGGCGCCGCGATCGGCGAATATTTCATGGACAAGGGCAAGGACGCGGTGGTCATCTACGACGACCTCTCCAAGCATGCCGTGGCCTACCGCCAGCTCTCCCTTCTCCTCCGCCGCCCGCCGGGCCGCGAAGCATATCCGGGCGACGTCTTTTACTTGCACTCCCGTCTCCTCGAGCGCGCCGCCAAGCTCTCCAAGGAGAAGGGCGGCGGCTCCCTGACCGCGCTCCCCATCATCGAGACCCAGGCCGGCGACATCTCCGCCTACATCCCGACGAACGTCATCTCCATCACCGACGGTCAGATCTTCCTCGACACGGATCTCTTCAACAAGGGCACCAAGCCCGCCATCAACGTCGGTCTCTCCGTCTCCCGCGTGGGCTCTTCCGCGCAGACCAAGGCCATGAAGAAGGTGGCGGGGCGCATCCGCCTCGAGCTCGCGCAGTTCCGCGAGCTCGAAGCCTTCATGCAGTTCAGCTCCGACCTCGACCCGGAGACCAAGCAGCGCCTCGAGAAGGGCCAGCGCCTCTCGCGGCTTTTGATCCAGGACAAGGGCAAGCCGATCGGCTTCGAGCTCCAGGTGGCCGCGATCTATGCCGGCGTGCACGGCCTCTTCGACCGCATCCCCATACCGGAGATTGGCCAGGCAGAGGAACGTCTCCGCGCCTACCTCGAGAGCCAGCACGCGGAACTTCTCGCGACGATCCGCGATTCACGCGAGCTCTCGGAAGACTCCGAGAAGCAGCTTCGGGCCGCGATCGAGAGTTTCGTCTCCGCCTACCGCTCCTAATCCCGTATGGCCTCTTTGAAAGCGATCAAAGGGAAGATTCGCGCTGTCGACAAGACGCGTCAGGTTACGCGCGCCATGGAGGCAGTCTCCGCGGTGAAGATGCGCAAGAGCCAGGAGCGTGCGCTCCGCTCGCGTGCCTACGCCGTTTCCGCGCTCCGTATCTTGAAGCGCATGAGCGGCACGCTCGAGAGCCGCGCGCATCCCTTGGTCGCGCCAAAGGCTTCCGGCAAGTTCCTCTTCATCGTGGTTACGAGCGATCGTGGGCTCGCGGGCGCTCTGAACAGCTCCCTCCTCAAGGCCGCCGCCGCATATCTCGCCGAGAAAGGCATCCGGAAGGAGGAGACGGAGATCCTCGCCATCGGCCGCAAGGGCTTCGAGTACTTCGAGCG
>DASPJT010000073.1:0-10390 GCA_035628455.1 Minisyncoccota bacterium | reverse complement strand
AGGGCGGAGGGGCTATGTCGTAACATTTCAAACAACAAGTCCCACCCATTCGTGAGACAGGAATGCATTATACGCAGAGGGGAGACGAAGTCAAGGAGCCAGCCTGAGCCTTCAAATATGGGCATTCTAAGGCTCAAAAGGCCCCCGCCGGGGATTCCCGGCGGGGGCCTTTTCCGAACCCTTGGTTTCCGTTACTTCCTGCGCTGCCAGGCTTCGGCCGTCACGAGGAGGGGGGAGGCGATGAAGATGGAGGAGTAGGTGCCTGCGATGATGCCGACGAGGAGCGCGAGTGAGAAATACTGGGTGGAGTGGCTGCCAAAGAAATAGAGCGCGACGAGCGCGAGGACGGTGGTGAGCGACGTATTGATCGAGCGGTTGAAGGTCTGGGAGATGCTCTTCCCCACCGTCTCTTCGAAAGGCTCCGAGCGGCGGTTCTCCGCGTTCCGGCGCAGGTTCTCGCGCACCCGGTCGAAGACCACGATAGTGTCGTGGATGGAGAAGCCGAGGATCACGAGGAGCGCGGTCACGAAGAGGGTGTCGATCTCCGCGCCAGAGTAGTGCCCGAGAACCGCGAAGAGGCCCACCGGGATGATGACGTCGTGCGCGAGCCCCACCACCGCCATGAGTCCGTACTTCCAGGAGGAGACGGGCGCGGAGACCTTGCGGAAGGCGAAGGCGATGAAGAGCACGATCGCGACGATCACGAGGAGGATGGAGAAGAGCGCCTTGGTGCGGAGCTCCTTGCCGACGGTAGGCCCGATCGCGTCAAAGCGCGTCTCGGTGAGGGCGGCCGTGCCGCCCCGCGAGAGGATGGCGAGCGCATCCGCGTGCGCGCTGCCCTCGAGGAAGGGCGTGCGCAGGATGTAGCCCTTCTCCCCCGTCGGGCGCACGGAATAGCCGCGGAAGGCAGGATTCGCATCGAGGTCAAGCTTGATCACTTCGATGTCCGGGCGTTCCGCCGTGTACTGCACTTCCATGATGGAGCCTCCCTTGAAGTCGATACCGAAGTTGAGCCCGAAGGCGGCGACCGCCGCGAGGGATGCGCCGATGAGGAGCGCCGAGAGGAGATAGAAGGCTTTGCGGTGGGTGACGATGAACATATCAGTTGTTGGAAAAGCCGTTCCCGAAGAGGAAGCGGACCGCGCCTTCGTTCTTGCGGAGGCCTAAGCCCAATGAGAAGAGGAGCGTGCGGGTCACCGTGATCGCGGTGAACATGGACACCAGTACGCCGATCACGAAGACGAGCGCGAATCCTTTGATGATGGGAGTGCCGCCGAGCCAAAAGAGGATGGCCGCGGTGATGATGCTCGAGAGGTTCGAATCGCGAATAGAGAGCCAGGCGCGGGCGAAGCCTTCGCGCACCGCGTCGTTCAAAAGCTTGCCGCCGCGGAGCTCCTCCTTCATGCGTTCGAAGATGAGGATGTTGGCGTCCACCGCCATGCCGATCGAGAGGATGAAGGCCGCGAGGCCGGCGGCGGTGAGCGTCACCGGGATGAGCTTGAAGAGCGCCAGGTTGAGGCAGACGTAGAAGACGAGGGCGATGACGGCGAGGAGGCCGGGCAGGCGGTACCAGAGCATGAGAAAGGCGGCGATGAGCGCGAAGCCGATGAGACCGGCGTAGACGCTGCGCGCCGTGGCTTCGTCTCCGAGAGAGGCGCCGATGGTCTGCGTGGAGACGAGTTCGATCGGCACCGGGAGCGCTCCGTAATTGAGGTCGCGTACGAGCGTGCGCGCCTCTTCCGGCGTGAATTGCCCGAAGATCTGCGCCGTGCCGTTCGGGATGGATTCGCGGATGACCGGGGTGGAGATGGGCACGCCGTCGAGGAAGATAGCGAGGGTGCGCCCGGTGTTCTCGCGGGTGATCTTCGCGAAGAGCGCCTTGCCCTCCTCATTGAATTGGATCGCCACCAGGGGTTCGCCGGTGTTTTGATCGAACTCGAGGGAAGCGCGGGAGAGGAGGCGCCCGGTGAGGCCCGTATCCTCGAAAGCGCCCTTGAGCGCTTCCGAATCACTCAGGGAATCGAGATCGACTCCCTGCTTCAGGAGCTTGAACTCAAGGACCGGCGTCGCGCCGATCATGGCTATCGCCTTGTCGACATCGGTGACGCCGGGGAGCTCTACGATGAGCCGCTCCTCCGGGGACCCGGTGAGGAGTCCGGCGCGCTCCACCTGCACGAGGGGCTCGGAGACGCCGAAGAGGTTGACTCTCCGCTCGATGACGCCGCGGAGGGACTCCATGGAGCTCGTCACGTCTCCCGAGGCGAGGTTAGATATGTCCGCCCGATAGACCAGATGCGCGCCCCCCTTCAGGTCGAGGCCGAGCACGAAAGGAAACCGCCCGACGAAAGAAGCGGGCTTGACCTCGGAAAGATAGACGAACGCACCGATACCTGCAGCGGCGAGGATGAGGCCTAGGGCCGCCAGGCGGATTTTCCACATAGCCGCTAGTATAGGGGTTTTTAAACGCTGCGCAATCGCTTTCTCCTATTTATTGACATAAAAATAAATTGATGATATAATTGAAAAAGTAAAAACTGTGGAGTCCGCCGATGACACTGAAGCCTATCGCCAAGGTGGTCGCGATCACCCCTTGCTGGAACGAGCCGCTCGGCATGATCCAGCAGTTCCAAAATCGGATCGAAGAGGTCAGACGGAGACTCAACGAGAAGAACATCGGTTTCCGCCACTTCTTCCTCGATGACGGGGCGCTGGAGCTCCCCGACGAAGGTTCCATCCTGGTGCGGCACCAGAAGAACGAGGGTCTGGCCCACACGCTCGTCGACGGCTACGAGAAGACATTCTTCCTGAAGGAAGGTCCGGATATCGTCGTGCGTCTCGACTGCCAAGAGCACGATCCACTGAAGATCATCGATATCGTCGACCATCTGGATCACACCACGGTCGGCGCCCTCTTCCTGCCCATCTGCTACTGGTTCAAGGACGATCCGCGGCCCCGCATGGCGGAAATCACCCAACAGATCGCAGTGTTCACCGGCGCCCTCTCGCCCATCCGAACCGAGGAGGTGCTCGCGAATTACAACCAGCGCTTCCCTCTCGGCTATCAGGCCTGGCGGATCGGTCTTCTTCGGAAGCTGTGGCCGCAGCTCGAAAGTAGCCTCGGAATCTTCGAGGACGTCGCCGGCAGCAAGATGACATGGGGGCTCGATCTTCTCGCCATCCTCCTGGCCGCGAAAGAGGATCCGAACAAGATCGACTTCCTCTTCGGCGGCTGGTCGCCGCCATGGACCGAAAACCGGGGACCGGACAAGATCAAGGCTCAGGCCGACAAGGCCGCAAAGATGATCGAGGTCGCCAGGCGCCTCGGCTGCACGTTTGCATAGTTACTATCGCCAAAGAAGCGCCGGCCCTGACAAAAGGGCCGGTGCTTTCTCCTTTTCATATGCAGGCCCTAACGCCGAAGTCAAAACTCATGTACCCTATAGGGGCCATATGATTCTTCCAGTCCAAAAAGTAATGGCGATCGTGCCCTGCTGGAAGGAAAGCGCAGCGGACATAGAGAAGTTCCTCCAACGGAGAGAGCGCATCAGCCAGAAACTGGAGAAGATGGGCATGGAGTTCCGGCTTTTCTTCCTCGACGACGGCGCCGCAGGACTCCCGACAGAGGCCCCGCGGCTCATCCGGCACGAAAGCAATCAGGGACTGGCACAGACCCTCATAGAAGGGTACGAAGCCGCGGTCGCCCATGAATGGGAGTCGGATATCATCATCAGGATCGACTCCCAGGAGCATGATCCGTCCAGGATTCCGGAGATAGCGGATCACATGGCCAATACGGAAGCTGATGCCCTCTTCCTGCCTGTCTGCTATTGGGTCAAAGGGGAAGTGAGGCCGAAGATGATGGATATCGCCGTGAGCATGGAAAAATTCGTGCGAGCGCTCTCCCCCATAGATACGCCTGTCATCCAGTCTATGTATAACGTGCGCTTCCCTCTCGGCTTCCAAGCGTGGCGGCGCGATCTTTTGGAAAAGATACTCCCCCGTCTCAAAGAGGGCGCCCGCGCCTTCGAGCACATGACGGGCAAGAAGGTGACCTGGGGGCTCGATCTTCTGGCCATGCTCCTCGCTGCGCATGAAAGGAGCGACAAAGTAGACTTCCTCTTCGGAGGCTGGTCAGAACCCTGGCGGGAGAACCGGGATGCGGAAAAGATAGCCGAGCAGGCGCACCGTGCGGAGGTCATGGTCAAAGTGGCGGAGTACCTCGGAGCGCATCTCAAGCGCTAGACTCGGACGCTAAAGATTTACAAGATACCTACGCGAGCCCGAAGATCCTCTTGAGTTCCGCAATCCCCTCTTCGAGCTTGACCTTCGGCTCCCAGCCGAGGAGCTCTTTGGCCTTGCGGTTGTCCGCCAGGGAATCGTGCGCCTCAATGCGCGGCGGGCCGTAGACGATCTCGCCTCCGAACATCTCCGCAAGCGCCTGGATAGTGACATTCCTGCCGGCGCCGATGTTGATCACTTCTCCTTTCCCCACCTTCGGGCTTTCCGCAGCGAGGATATTGGCGTTCACCACGTCGGATACGTGGGTGAAGTCCCGCGTCACGGTACCGTCGCCGAAGATAGTGATGGGCGTCCCGTTCTTCCTCGCTGAAAGGAATTTGCCGATAGCGAGCGCGTAGGGGCCTTCCGGGTCGAGGCCCGGGCCGTACACATTGAAATAGCGCAGGTTCACCGTCTCTATCCCATAGATGTCCGACCACATCTTCATGAACAGCTCGCCGACATACTTCTGGAGCCCATACGGGTGCACGGGGGCCGCCGGCATGTCCTCGGAAAGCGGGAGCTTCTCCTGATTGCCATAGGATGATCCGGAGCTCGAATAGATGACTCTGCGCACCTTGGCGCGCACCGCCGCTGTCAGCACGGATACCGTTCCGGTGATATTTTCATCAGTCGTCTCGACAGGATACTCGATAGAATACGGGACCCGGGGAACAGCGGCCGTATGGAAGATTGCGTCCGCGCCTGCCATGATGCCCTGCACCGCCTTCGTGTCCCGGACATCCACTTCGTGGAGCGCCGCTTCTGGCGGGAGAGTGTTCCGTCTGAGCGCGGGATCCTTGTCTATGATGACGACTTCCCATCCGCTCTTCACAAGGGCATGTACGAGATTGCTGCCGATGAATCCGGCGCCGCCGGTGACAACCGCTTTTTTCTTAGCTTCCATAGGAAACGAGTATACTATGCGCCCGAACGGGACAGAAGAGTCTTGATGGTCTTGAGGGCGATCTTGAGGTCGAGGACCAAGGAGCGGTTCTTCAGGTAGTAGAGGTCGTAGGAGAGCTTACGCGCCGTCTCCACGACATCCACGGAATGATGTGGGTGGGCATGATGGTAGATCTGCGCCCAGCCGGAGAGGCCCGGAGTGATGAGGTGGCGCAGATGATAGAAAGGGATGGCCGCCGTGTATTCCGCGACCGGCTTAGGGAACTCCGGACGAGGGCCGATGAGCGAGAGGTCCCCCATCAGGATGTTCCAGAGCTGCGGCAGTTCGTCGATGCGGGTTTTGCGCAAAAATGCCCCCACCCGGGTCACCTTGTTCACTCTCCCTTCCCCATCCCATTTACCCCCGTCATCGAATGACATGGTACGGAATTTCACCAGCCGGATAGCCTTGCCGTCCTTGCCTACGCGCTCCTGATAGCTGAACAAAGCTCCTCGGTCCTGAAGGAAGAGCGCAAGCCAGACGAAGGGATACACAACGAGCGAGAGGAGGCCGAGGGCCGCCGCCACCACGATGTCGAAGATCCGCCGCGCCGCGCTGTACCAGAGGGATGCGTCCTCTAGGTATTCGAGCGCCCAGTTGGGCTTGAGGAGCGAGAGCGGCATGCGGTCAAAGATCTCTTCGTAGAGGCGAGAAGCGTCGAGGAAGCGGATCAGAGACCGGCCCCGGAGCGCTTTCCCGATGGCGCTCGCCACTGCGGAATCCTGGAAGTCGGCCACGATGAGAGAAGCTCCCGACTGCTCGAGCGCTTCCGGCAGATTCGTGAGCTCCGCACTTTTGAAGATGACGGGAAAATGGAAGGCGTAGCGGGGGTTCTGGTTGACCTCCCGCGCGAGATCCTCGATATCCTCACCCTCTCCGATGAGAATCGCGGGTTCGCGCGAGCGGAGCGCAAGAAGCTCCGGCCCGTAGAGCCTCCAGAAGAACAGGAGACTCGAAGAGACCAGGAAGTAGAGAAGGAGGTTGGTTTTCGGATTGATGCCGAAAGAGGGTCCCGCGTAGAAGAAGGCCACGGCGATCGCAGCATTCGCGATCTGCGCGTTGATGAGGAGGAGCGCGAGCTTCCTCTTGAAGAAGAGGGTGTGCTTCTCATAGAGCCCGGCGATGAAGAACACGATGATCCAGAAGACGGAGAGGATGGAGAACGGGAGCGCGTGCACGCTCCAGAGGGAAGCGCTCGGCACCTCGAGGTAGCGGAGATAGAGCGCGAGCCAGAGGCCGACCGCGAAACAAGCGAGGTCGCCCGCAAGCAAGACGAAGGGCTCGCGGCTCTTCGGAGAGATTTTCATTGCCGTCACATTATCCCACGGAGTAACTGCTTTGACAACAGCTTCAAAAAGTGTTACTTTTAGGGCGATTTCGGAGTTATCTCCGTAACCTCTCTTCCCTCGGGGAAGTGACACTATGGCCAAAAAGAAACTCCTCATCGTCGTGACCAAGGCCAATTGGGGCGGCGCGCAGCGCTACGTCTTTAACATGGCGAGCGGCATGCGGGAGAGAGGCTACGAAGTCGCCGTGGCCGCGGGAACCGCGGGGCTCCTCGCGGAGAAGCTCTCCGACGCAGGCATCCCCTTCCGCGCGATCTCCGGGATGGGGAGGGATATGCGCCCGTTCTCTTCCGATATCCGGGCGTTCTTCTCTCTCGCGCGGATCATCCGGGAAGAGAAGCCGGACATCCTCCACCTCAATAGCCCCAAGGCGGGCGGCATGGGCGCCTTCCTCGGCCGCCTGTTCTCGGTGCGCCGCATCGTCTACACCGCGCACGGCTGGCCGACGAGGGAGAAGCGCTTCTTCCTCTCCCATCTCCTGATCGTGCTCTTCTCCTGGCTCACGGCCGTATTCGCCGACGCCGTCATCGCCGTGTCGGAGGCTGATCTCCAGGAAGCATCCGCCTGGCCGTTCATGAAGGGGAAGCTCGCCATGGTCCATAACGGCGTCGAGATCCCGGCACTCCTCCCCCGAGACGAAGCACAGGGAGAGCTCGGCATCCGGCATCAGGACGCCTGGCAGGTCGGCACGAATGCCGAGCTCCATCCGAACAAGAATCTCTCTGCTGCTATCCTCGCCGTCGCGAACTACAACGAGCGCAACGAAAAGAAGATCGAATACACCATCGTGAGCGACGGCGAGGAGCGCGCGAAGCTTGAGCGCCTGATCGCCGAGAAAACCCTCGGCGACTACGTGCATCTCGCCGGCTTCCGCAAAGACGCCACTTCGCTTCTCTCCGCCTTCGACGCATTCCTCCTGCCTTCCCTAAAGGAAGGACTCCCGCTCACTATCCTCGAAGCTGGCCTTGCAGGCCTTCCGACCATCGCTACGGCGACCGGAGGGATCCCGGAAGTAATTGAAGACAGGAAGACCGGGTTCCTCCTCTCTACGCCGGATCCCGCGTCGATCGAGCGCGCGCTCTCGGAGCTTTTTTCACACTATTCAAAACAATACGGAGAGCGTCTGGAGCAGAAGGTCCGCGCAGAGTTCTCCCTCGATCGCTGCATCGCGGAGACTGCCGCTGTCTACGAGCGCTAGCTAGATGCCGAGGAATTCCTTGGTCTCATCCTCGCGGTGCATCCCGCGGGAATAGCGGCGCATGCTCATGAGGAGGCCGAGCCCTAGGAAGGTGGTGATGAGGTGAGAGCCGCCGTAGCTCATGAACGGCATGGTCACGCCGGTCACCGGCAGAAGCCCTATATTCATACCCACGTGGATGAGGAAGTGGCTGAGGAGGATGACCGCGAGCCCCGCGGCGAAGAGCGTCTCGAAGTTGGAGAGGCCGTAGAGCGCGGAGCGCACCAGCCGGAAGACGACCAGGCCGTAGAGGAGGAAGAGCGCCCCAACTCCGGCGAAACCCCATTCCTCCGCGAAAGCGGCGAAGATGAAGTCGGTCTCATATTCCGGCAGGAACTGCAGCTTGGACTGCGTGCCGTAGCCGATGCCCTTGCCCCAGAGCTCGCCCGAGCCGACCGCGATGGTGGATTGGTAGGCGTTGTAACCCGCGCCGCGGATATCCGCGAGCGGATGGAGGAAAGTCTTGATGCGCTGCTGCTGGTAGGGCTCGAGCACGAAAAACCAGAGGCAGATCGCCGCGAGCGCGGACACCCCGAGTACGAGGAAGAGATGCTTCTTGGAGATGCCGGAGACGAGCACCATGCCGAGCCAGATCGAGCCGATGATGAGCGCCTGTCCGAAGTCGGGCTGGATGAATACGAGGCCGAAAAGGATCCCCGCGTAGAGGCCGGAGATGAGGATATGGCGGAAATTGGCGATCTCGATGTGGCGGCGTGAGAAGTACTTGGCGAGGACCAGTACGAGCACGAGCTTCGCCGGGTCAGAGGGCTGCACCGCAAAGAGCCCGAGGTTGAACCAGCTCTGCGCTCCCTTGAAGACCGAACCGACCGCAAAAAGGAGGAGTAGTGTCGCGATAGTGCCGAGGAAGAGAAAGACGAGCACGCCGGTGCGGCGCAGGAAGCGTACGTCGAGGGCGGAGGCGCCGAAGAAGACGAGGAGCCCTATGCCGAGGAGGACGAGCTGCTTCTCGAAGAAGTAGTTCTCCCCCTCGAAGGAGTTCATGGTGATGAGACCCGCGCCGAGGATGGGCGCGAGCGCGGCGACGAGCACCCAGTCGATCGAGGCGCGAAGCGTCGAGAAGAAATCCCCCAGGCGGCCCATAGAGTTACTCTGCTTGCGGCGCTAGGAGATAAATGCGCTCCGCGACCGGAGGAGAAGCGAAGGGCAGAAGCCAGGTGAAGACCACGTGGGCGGTACCGCCCCCGGGGATGCGGTCGATGACGGTCTTCGAGGCACCGATCGCATTGTCTTCCTCATCGTAGACCACCCCGACCGCCTCGATACCGCGCACCGTGCCGACATCGGGATTGGTCACGTCCGCTTCTAGGACGAGAGCCCGCTCGTCGAAGCGCTGATTGCTGATGGAGAGAGGAGGAGTGCCTTTCGAGATCCGCCAGGCAGGCTCCTCGGTGAATTCGAGGAAGGCGCGAACGGGTATGCGGTTTCCGACCGAGATGCCGCCCTCGAATATGGGAAACTCCGCGTTCGGCGGCACCGACGCTTCCCCGCGGCGCTCCGCGATGAGGATGTTCTGCGCGTCATAGAGGCGCAGGCGATAGGAGACATCTTCAGCGCCGAAAGTAGGGTTCGGATTCAATATGAAAGCGACCCCGCTCGCGACTCCAGGGGCCACGAAGAAGGAGCGGGTCCAGAGGACGCGGAGAGGCTGCGTGGCGGCAGCGCAGATCCTGGCACAGGAGCCGCCGCAGTCTATCCCCTGCTCGTCCTGATTGCGCTTCCCGTCCGAGCAAGATGGCTTCGGGTAGGCGTACCAGAGGAGGGGCCCCAGGATCGCCGCGAGGAGGAGCATCCCGAAGGAGGCATACATGAGTTTACGGCGCGTCGCCCAGCTGGACATGCGTATAGTGTAGCAGAAAAGAAACAGACCCCACCAGGAATGGTGGGGTCTGTTTCTAAAGATTTAAAAATGCCCATTGAATGCTTTAACCTGGCGACTACCTACTTTCCCCTTGCGAGTATCATCGGCACTACGGTGCTTAACGGCTCTGTTCGGAATGGGAAGAGGTGTGGCCACCGCGTTGAATCACCAGATTGAAGGATTCAATGTTTGGGGTAAGTAATGACAAAACGTGCTTCACAGATACCCTGACGGGAGTGGGCGAATTAGTAGTTCTCGGCTCAACGCCTTACGGCGCGTACACCTGAACCCTATCAACGTGATCATCTCTCACGGGCCTCATAACGATTACTCATCTTGGAGCTGGCTTCCCTCTTAGATGCTTTCAGAGGTTATCCATTCCCGACATAGCTACTCTGCGGTGCCCTTGGCAGGACAGCAGATAGACCAGAGGTCAGTTCGCTTCGGTCCTCTCGTCGCGTGTTCCCCTATTTCTAGGAGGGCAGACTATATCTTCGCCCCTCCGTAATGGAGTAGGGCGGCAGCATGTTGCCTGTATGGACAGTCGCTTTCATGGAAGCGATTCCTTCTCATACAAGCCTCGCCTTTCGGCTCAGTCGTTACGGGGTCAAACCTAAAACCTTAAGTAATTCGGAACGAGATTTCTTTTTTCTCGTTACGTAATTTTCCGCCTGAATGACGAGCATAAGATCAATGAGCTTAAT
>DASPJT010000072.1:0-18336 GCA_035628455.1 Minisyncoccota bacterium | reverse complement strand
CATCGCGATCTGGACCAAGCACCTCAGCTCCTTCATCGTCTACAGCGAGTCTCCGCTCTCTTCCGGCTCTAGCTCCGGAGGTGGAGGCGGTGGAGGCGGCGGCGGGGGAGGTGGCGGAGGCGGAGGGGTCGCAAGCACTGCGCCCGCCGCTTCCGCTCCGGCTGTCTCTCAGCCGCAGCCTTCTCAGGGTACTGTGCTCGGCGCTTCCACCTTCCGCTTCACCCGTCAGCTGAAGAAGGGTTCGCGGGGTACTGACGTCGCGGAGCTTCAGAAGATACTGAAGGCGGAAGGGCTCCTCAGCGAAGAGCCGACGGGCTATTTCGGGAACCTCACCTTAAGCGCCCTCAAGGCGTATCAGAAGAGATATAGCTTGCCCGCGGTCGGCGAGGTGGGCCCCTCTACGCGCGCGCTTCTCAACAGGAGGAGCGGCAGCGTGGCTTCCGCTCCCGTCTCGGAAGATGCCCTGCGCGCACAGATAAGCCAACTTCTCGCCCTGGTGAAGTCGCTCCAGGCGGAGCTCGCGAAGTCGGTCCGTTAAGGCATGCTGCGCGCTCTCAAAAGATGCGCCCGCTACATCATCCCCTCGAAGGCGAACCGCTATAGGCCCGCGCTTCTCTCGGCGCGCTCTTTAGGCCTCGTGCTCGCGCTCATCGTGCTTCTCGAGCTGGGGATCCTCGCGCAGGACGCTTTCCCGGGGCGGGGCGAGCGCTCTCTCGGCAGCGTCCTTCCGGGAGCGCTCGCCGCTTTTTCAAACGACGCCCGCGCAGAGCGCGGCCTCCCGTCTCTTGCTTTGAGCGAACGCCTCTCTTCCGCCGCTCTCGCGAAGGCCGAGGATATGGCGCGCCGCGGGTATTTCTCCCACGAGACCCCGGAGGGCGCGGAACCGTGGATCTTCTTGGAAAGAGCCGGCTACGATTATACGTACGCGGGCGAGAACCTGGCGGTCAACTTCTCTGATTCGGAAGAGGTGACCGAGGCCTGGCTCGCGTCGCCGACGCATCGCGCCAATCTCCTCGGCGCAAATTTCTCCGAGGTCGGTTTCGGCATCGCCACAGGGACATATCAGGGCAGGGAAGCCGTCTTCGTAGTGCAATTCCTGGCGACGCCCGCTTCCGCAGCTTCTCTTCCCGCAGCGGTTTCTCCGAAGCTGTCTGTCGAATCGCCGAGAGAGGCAGAGGGTGCGGGGGAGGTGAAAGCCTACGCCGTCTCTCCTCTCGACCCTCCTCTCCGCGGAGCTGCCTTTTTGCTGCTCGCTCTCGTCGTCGCGCTTTTCGCGGTGGCGATGGCGATCAAGCTCCGCGCGCGGAGCGCGGAGCCGTGGAGCAACGGCCTCCTGGTCGCAAGCGCGCTCGCCGGCCTCATCCTCCTCCAGGGCGATTTCTTTCCTCGGGGCGTCTTCCTCCCGGAAACCGCCGCGAGCGTCCATCGGAGCCTGAGCCGCTGATGCAAAAAACTCCCCGGCCCATGCATGGGCCGGGGAGTTTTGCTTAGGGAGCTAGCGGGCTTTCTTGGTGCTCGAAGCGGCGCGCGTGTCCTTGATCCTCTGCTGGACTGCTTTCCGCTCCGCCTGGAGCTTGTCGATGGCGGCTTTCTTCTCCGCGCGCTCGGCTGCGGCGTCCTTCTTCATGGCTTCCATGCGCGCCTTGGCGTTCTTGCGGAGGGCGTCGATCTTCGCGGCGTATTCCTCGCGCAGAGCCTTGATCCTGCTGTTGAGCTCTTTCTGCAGTATCTGGATCTCCCGCTCGGCTTCGACCATGGGTGCGCTCGAAGTGGCCGTCTCCTGCGCTGAGGCGACGCCGGCGAGCATGAGAGAGGCGACTAAGGCTCCGATAATATATTTAGGCATAGTGAAAATGACGAAGTTAACTTCTTCCCGACGCAGGGATTATAGCATGTGCCGCCTTCCCGGCGTCACTCTCTCGCTCCGGTGAAGATGCGGTAGCATTCCAGGAATTTGCTGGCGATGTCTTCGGAGGCATCGTCCTCGGATATCTCTTTCTTATGGAGGGAAGATATGGGATCCCAGAAGATGCTCCGGCCGATGGCGAAGCCGATCATGCCGGGTATGCCGCGCGCTTCCTTGAGCCGCTCCTTGACCATGGCAAATTCCTCGTTCCGTCCGAGCACGATGACGCCCACCTCGGAGCGGCCGTCCTCGCGGGCGGCGGCGACGACGCGTTCGTATCCCGCGCGCGTCGGCACGCCTTCGACTTTCCAGACATCCGGCTCGACTCCGTGGCGGTGGAAATCGGTGATGAGGCGGACGATCGCGTCCGGCCGCTCTTCAATCGGCACCGTCGTGATCGGCTCGAGCAAGAAGCCCAGGCCTTCGTTGCGGCAGAAGACGGAGAGCTCGCGGAGCTTGAGGATGTCGTCGAGCATGTGCTCGCTCCCTTCGGGATCCCAGCGGATGAGGGCCTTCGCGAAGGTGGGGCGGACGCGCTTCAGGTGCTCGCGGAATTCCTCGCCGTAGGCGAATTCGAATTCTTCGCCGCCGCTCTTCTCGGCGCTCGCGGCGGTGATGATGCCGCGGGCCTTGGCGTCTTTGAGGATGGCGAGGCCGTACTCCTCGTCCACCAGGATCGCGCCCTCGCCGGAGGGTATCCCGCGCTCGAGCGCCTGGAGGAAGCCCTTGTAGATCACTTCCTTGTAGTGGGTGATCGCCTGACGCTCGGAAGGCGTGAGCTCGGTCGAGCCGAAGAGGCTCTTCGCGAGGAAGGTGCGGTGGTCGAACGGGAGCATGTAGAGCGGCTTCTGGTATCCGGACATGGAGGGGATGATTATGCTCCTAAGTATAGTATCTTTGACGGTTCCTCCCTAGGAGTCTGTCGGGAAGCGCGTGCTATCCGCAGTTTCTGCGGAGTGCTACAGTTTCCTCATGAAGAAAGTGGCCATCTTCGATATCGACGGGACGCTGTTCCGCTCGAGCCTCCTCATCGAGCTCGTAGATGTTCTCGTGGAGCGGGGCACTTTCCCGGCGAAGGCTTTGCAGGCCTTCGCCAAGGACAAGGAGCGCTGGCAGAACCGCCAGGGCTCGTATGAGCGGTATATCGACAGGACGGTCAAGGCTTTCATGGAGCACATCAAGGGAGTTTCCTACCAGGACTTCCGAGAGGCGACCGAGATCGTCGCGAAGCGGTATAGAGAGCGCCTCTATCGCTACACCCGCGCCCTCCTCAAGCGCCTCAAGAGAGAAGGCTACTTCCTCCTCGCCATCTCCCAGTCCCCGAAGGGCGTGCTCGATCCGTTCGGGAAGACTCTCGGCTTCGACAAGATCTACGGCCGCCTCTATGAGCTTGGGCCCTCGGACCGCTTCACCGGCACGATCACCGACCTCCACCTCATCAGCAACAAGGCGAACATCGTGAAGCGCGCGGTCGCGAAGGAGGGGCTTACGCTCGAGGGATCCGTGGGGGTGGGGGATACGGAGGGAGACATCTCCTTCCTCGAGATGGTGGAGACGCCGATCTGCTTCAATCCGAACAAGGCGCTCTACCGGCATGCGAAGCGGAACGGGTGGAAGGTGGTGGTGGAGAGGAAGGATATGATCTATGAGATAGAGCGCGGCAAGTCGCAAGCGGAAGGCAAGAAAGGCAGAGGTAGAACTTTACAAAAGGGTTCGAAATGGTATAATACCGGAAGCTCTTTGCTGAATGATCGCTCTGTCGCGCAGGCGATGGGGAGGAAAGTCCGAACATGGGCCCGCGCAAGCGGGCAGAAGGGTAGCAGGTAACGCCTGCCTGCCGCGAGGCACGAGATGCGAACAGTGACGCTCCTACCGAAAGGGAAGAGCATCCCTCCGGGATGAACCTCTGCAGCAATGCAGGGGGTGCAACGGCTAAATTCTTACCTCCATGCAAGGCCGTGCCGGGCGCCAGCAATGGCACTCGGAGTGCCGCTCGAGCTTCGCAGCGATGCGAAGCCCAGATAAATGATCGTTCATCCTCGGCCGCAAGGCCGAGGGGGACAGAATTCGGCTTATAGGCAGAGAGCAGATACATGGAAACGCCCCGCTTTACCGCGGGGCGTTTTCGTTTCCTGCCGGAGGCCCTTTGGTTGGGGTATCCGACCCGTTTCTGTATAATGGACCCCATACTCGTAACGCTTCATCCATGTCTACGCGCGTGACTATAAACAGCGGCTCCGCCGGGATCGGCTCCCTCCTCGCGGGCATCGATGCGTCCGGGATCCTGATGGTGATCGGCCTCTGCTTCCTCCTCCCGCTCTGGTTCCTGCCCACCTCTTTCTTCCCGGTGCTCTTCGGGAAGACGCTCCTTGCCGGCTTCCTGGCCTTCCTGTTCGCCGGCGTCTTCATCATCGGGAGGCTGAGGGCGGGATCCGTCCTCCTGCCGCGCTCTCCTATAGTGATAGCGGCAGTCCTCCTGCCGCTCGTGTACCTCTTCGCGGCGCTCTCTTCCGATTCCGTGAATGCCTCCCTCTTCGGGCATATGCTCGAGATAGATACGGTCTTCTTCGTCACGATCGCTTCTCTGCTCCTCCTCCTCACCGCCTTCCTCGTGCGTACGGAGCAGGCGGTCTTCAACGTGGCGGCCGCGCTCCTCGGCGCCTTCCTCCTCCTCGGCGTCTATCAGATCTTCCATCTTCTGGTCAGCCCTTCCGTGCTCTCCTTCGGGATCTTCACGAGCGCTTCCGGCACCCCGCTTGGCTCCTGGGCGGACGTAGGGGCCCTCAGTGGCCTCGTAGCGCTCCTCCTCCTCATTACCCTCGAGCTCCTGCCGGTGGAGAGGATGACCCGCACTCTCTTGTATGTCGCTCTCGTCGTTGCTGCTATCCTCCTCTTCGCCGTGAATACGATCGCGGTCTGGTACGTGCTCGCTTCGACCGCCACCCTCCTCGCCATCTACCGTCTCTCCCAGGCTCCCAAGGGCGCGGCCTACAACCCTCGGCATATCCCGTTCCGCCTCGTCGCGACCGTGGTCATCTCGCTCTTCTTCATCGTCTTCGGGCCGGCGATAAACGCCCGCATCTCTCCGCTCCTCGGCGTGACCGAGATCGAGGCCCGTCCGTCCTGGCAGGGGACGTACGCGGTGGGGAAGAAGGTGATCGCTGAGCATGCTCTCTTCGGCATCGGCCCCAATCAATTCGATCGCGGATGGAACCTGTATCGCCCTGCGGCGGTGAACGTCACGCCTTTCTGGGCCACTGATTTCGCCATGGGCATCGGCGTCGTCCCCACCGCGCTCGTCACTGCGGGAATCCTGGGCTTCCTCGCCTGGCTCTTCCTCCTCGGCTCGCTTGCCTGGGAAGGATACCGCGTGATCCGCGAGCCGCGCGCCGACGTGTTCACTCACTACCTGAGCCTCCTCACGCTCGGAGCCGCGCTCTATTTCGCGCAGCTATTCGTGATGCACGTGCCGAGCCAGGGGCTCTACCTCCTCGGCTTCATCTTCTTCGGTCTCTTCCTCGCGCATCTCCGCAACCGCACCACGGTCAAGGAGCGGGAGATCCTGTTCACGGGGAATCCGGTCATGGGCTTCGGCTTCATCGCGTTCTTCATCGTGCTCCTCGTAGGCTCCGTCGCCGGACTCTATTTCCTGCTGAGCAAGAGCGTCGGCGTGGCGCTCTTCAATCGCGCCGCTTCCGCCTATGCAGCCACGGGAGACGTCGATCGGGCGGAAGCGCTCGTCTCCCGGGCGAACCGCGTGGACGAGAGCGACCTCTACTACCGCTCGCTCTCGGAGCTCCGCTTGATCCGCCTCGGAGATCTCCTCAACCGCTCCGCGACGCTCCCGCAGGAGCAGGTGCGCGCCGAATTCCAGACTCTTCTCCGGGACGCGATCGCCTACGGCCAGCAGGCGGTGGTGTACAACCCCTACGACTACCTGAATCATGTGGCGCTCGCGAAGGCCTACGAATCGGTGGTACCCCTCAAGATCTCGAATGCCTACGAGAACGCCCTCTCTACCTACACGACCGCCCAAGCCTTCGCTCCGCAGAACCCGGCGCTCCGCCTCGCCCTCGCACGGCTCGAGCTCCTCAATGGGAAGCCTGCGCTCGCAGGGAAGTACGTGGAGGAGGCTTTCGCGCTGAAGCCTGACTACACCGAAGCCGCCTTCATCAAATCCCAGATCGCTATCGCTTTAGGCGACGTGAAGGAGGCCATCGCCGCCTCCGAGCGTACGGTCGCCCTCGCGCCTAACGAGCCGGTCGCTTACTTTCAGCTCGGACTCCTCTATTACAACGAGCGGCGCTATGCGGACGCCATCGTCGCGCTCGAGCGCGCCGTGGGGCTCCAGAGCGCCTACGCGAACGCCCGCTACTTCCTCGGCCTCGCCTACGCGGCGGTCGGCCGGAGCGGGGATGCCATAGCGCAGTTCGAGGCCATCGAGGTGACCAATCCGGATAACCGGGAAGTGCAGTCCATCCTCGCGAATCTCCGCGCGGGGAGGCCTCCGTTCGCGAGCACTGCGGGCAGTCCGGAACAGAATCCGGAGAAGCGCCCGACATTGCCTATCCCCGAGAACAAAGGTCCTGGTTTCTAAGCCCCGCTATGGTGCGCCTCCTCTTCTCCTGGCTCGAACGCGATGTGATCGGCGTTCATGCCGCGGCGTACCTCCTCGGCTTCTCCGCCCTCCTCTCGCAGGTGCTCGGCCTTCTCCGGGATCGCCTCCTCGCGTCCACCTTCGGCGCCTCCACCTCGCTCGACATCTACTACGCCGCCTTCCGCGTGCAGGATTTCGTGTTCCTCTCGATCGCCTCCCTGGTCTCCCTCTCGGTGCTCATCCCTTTCCTCTCCGAGCGGGAAGCGAAAGGGGAGAGGGAGATGAAGGGGTTCCTCGACTCCGTCTTCTCCGTCTTCTTCGCGCTGATCGCGCTCGCCTCTGCCGCGGCCTACCTCGCCATGCCCGTTCTCGTGCCGGTCCTCTTCCCGGGCTTCGCGGGGACAGAGCACGAGGAAGCCGTGCTCGGGCTCTCCCGCATCCTCCTCCTCTCGCCGGTCCTCCTCGGCGTCTCGAATCTCCTCGCGAGCGTGCTCCAGCTGCGCCGCAAGTATTTCATCTATGCGCTCTCGCCCCTCCTCTACAACCTCGGCATCATCACGGGCATCCTCCTGTTCTATCCGCGCTTCGGGCTCTCGGGCTTAGGCTACGGCGTGCTCTTAGGCGGGCTCCTCCACCTCTCCATCCAGCTCCCGGCGATCGCGAGCATGCGCCTCCTGCCGCGGCTCCGCATCCCGGAGAGCTTCGAGACCATCTGGCGGGTGATGGCGCTCTCCTTGCCGCGTACGCTCGCGCTCTCCGCGAACCACCTCGCCCTCATGGGGCTCACTGCGGCGGCGACTCTCATGAATGCCGGCTCGATCGCGATCCTCGCCTTCTCCCTCAACCTGCAATCGGTCGCCGTCTCCATCATCGGCGCGAGCTATTCCGTGGCGGCGTTCCCGGTGCTCGCCGCGTCCGTGAGCCACGGGGACCGCTCGGAGTTCCTGAAGCACCTCTATGCGGCGGCCCGGCACATCATCTTCTGGTCCTTCCCGGCGGCCGTCCTCTTCATCGTGCTCCGCGCGCATATCGTACGCGTGGTGCTCGGCTCCGGCTCCTTCGATTGGAACGATACGCGCCTCACGGCGGCCTGCCTCGCGCTCCTCGCGCTCGCCATCGTGCCGCAGAACCTCACCCTCCTCTTCATGCGGGCCTACTACGCGCTCGGCAATACCCGCATCCCGCTCCTCGCGGGGCTCCTCTCCGCCGTCTCCACGGTGGCCGCGGCGGGGGCGATTGCGCCGCTCTTCGCGCGGCTCCCCGAGCTCCGCTACTTCATCGAGTCCCTCCTCCGCGTGGAGGACCTCTCGGGCACGATCGTGCTCACCCTGCCGCTCGCGCTCCTCGCGGGGAGCCTGGTCGGCTTCCTCACCCTCCTCGCTTTCGCCCCTAAGGATTTCCCGGGGCTCTCCCGTGCGCTCGGGATGACGGCGCTCCATAGCTTCTCTGCCGCCATCGTCATGGGCTTCGTGTCGTACCGTCTCCTCAGCGAGCTCGGCGATTTCTTCGGGCTCGAGACCCTTCTCGCGCTCACCCTCCAGGGGGCGGTCTCCGCCCTCGTCGGTGTCGCAGCCGGAGTACTCCTGCTCCTCCTCTTCCGGAACCCGGAGGCGGAGGAGATAGGGAAGTCCATACGGAGGCGCTTCTGGAAGGACGGCGTGGTGGCCTCCCCTGAGCAAATGTATTAGTATCCGTCGGCGAGCCGACGCGCCTTCTCCATGCTTAAGAACGTACGCAATTTCTCTATAATCGCGCATATCGACCACGGGAAAAGCACCCTGGCTGATCGCCTGCTCGAATTCACGGGCACCATCGAGAAGCGCAAGATGCGCGAGCAGGTGCTCGACTCCATGGAGCTCGAGCGGGAGCGCGGCATCACCATCAAGATGCAGCCGGTGCGCATGAACTACTCCGAAGGCGGCATCGCCTACGAGCTCAACCTCATCGACACTCCCGGCCACATCGACTTCTCCTACGAGGTCTCCCGCGCCCTCACCGCGGTCGAGGGGTCGCTCCTCCTCGTGGACGCCACCCAGGGCGTGCAGGCGCAGACCCTGACCACGCTCGGCATGGCCCGCGAGCAGGGTCTTGCTATCATCCCCGTCTTGAGCAAGATCGACTCGCCGCTCGCGCGCAGCGCGGAAGTGAAGGAGGAGATCGTCCAGCTCCTCGGTTGCTCTCCGGAAGATATCGTGGAGACCTCCGGCAAGACGGGGGAGGGCGTCGACACACTCCTCTCCGAAATCATCCGGCGCATCCCTCCCCCTCGCGTCGTCGATGCGGTGTCGCCGAAGGCGCTCGTGTTCGATTTCCAATATTCAAACCATCAGGGCATCATCCTCTACGTGCGGAACTACGAGGGCTCCCTCAAGAAAGGGGACGCGCTCGAGCTCAAGGTCGCGAAGGAGCGCTTCTTGGCGCTCGAGGTAGGCACCTTCATGCCGGAGCCGAAGGCCCTTGCATCGCTCGAAGCCGGGGAGATCGGCTACGTGGTCACCGGGATCAAGCGCCCCGGCATCGCCTCCGTGGGCGACACCGTGGTGCGCGAGCGGAGCGCTACGGAGGCCTTGGAGGGCTACATGAACCCGAGGCCGGTGGTCTGGGCCTCCGTCTATCCGGAGGGCCAGGACGACTTCGCCGCGCTCCGCCAGGCGCTCGACCGCCTGCGCCTCTCGGACGCCTCCCTCTCCTTCGAGGAGGAGCACTCCGGCTCCTTGGGCCGCGGCTTCCGCTGCGGGTTCCTGGGGATGCTCCACCTCGAGATCATCACCGAGAGACTGCGCCGCGAGTTCGACCTCAACCTCATCATCACCACCCCGAGCATCACCTACGAAGTGGAATTGAAGGACGGGAAGCGCCAGAAGATCTACACGCCCTCGCTCTTCCCGGACCACGGGAGCTTCCTCTCCGTGTACGAGCCGTGGGTGCGGATGCGCCTCATCACCCCGACCGAGTACCTCGGGAACATCATGCAGCTCCTCTTCCCGCACGAGGGGGTGGTGCAGGACACCATCACCTTCGGCGACAACCGCACCGAGCTCGTGGTGGAGATGCCGCTCCGCGAGCTCATGCGCAACTTCTTCGACGAGGTGAAGAGCGCCTCTTCCGGCTTCGCCTCGCTCTCCTACGAGCTCGCGGATCTGCGGCCTGCGCACGTGACGCGGCTCGACATCCTGGTGGCGGAGGAGATAGTGCCGGCTTTCTCGCGCGTGGTGGCCGTCTCCCGCGTGCAGGAGGAGGCGGAGGCGGCCGTGGAGAAGCTCCACAAGATCCTGCCGCGGCAGATGTTCGTGACCAAGATCCAGGGGCAGGCCCTCGGCCGCATCCTCTCCTCCCGCACCCTCTCCGCCATGCAGAAGGACGTCACCCAGCACATGTACGGGGGAGACATCACGCGGAAGATGAAGCTGCGGGAGAAGCAGAAGAAGGGCAAGAAGAAGATGCGCGCGCTCGGCTCGGTGAATATCCCGCAGGATGTCTTCCTCAAGATGCTGCGCTCGGAAGACAAGTAGCTAGCTCAAGACCATGGGGAGATAGGCGAGGAGGAGCCCCAGGATGACGAGGATGGAGATGAGAGCCCAGACGAATTCGATCCGGCGCTTGTGTTTGGGGTTCCAGAGCATGCTTGTGAGGAGTGTATAATAACACGGTGCAGAACCGTCGAGAACAACTCCCGCGCGCCTGGCGCATCCTCACGTCGCCCCTCTTCTTAATTTTTCTCGTCGGCTTCGTCGTTCTGGCCGGGAAAGGCTCCTGGAACATGTACCTGAAGAGTGAGGAGGCGCGTGCGGGGCGGGAAGACGTGGAGCATCGGTTGAGCAAGCTCGACGACCGCGCCGCCTTCCTCAAGGGCGAGGTAGACCGTCTTCAGACGGCAGCGGGACTCGAGCTTGCCATCCGGGAGGCTTTTAATGTAAGCAAGGAGGGGGAGAAGGTGTACGTGATCGTGGACACATATTCCACCACCTCGCTTCCGGACGAGACGGTGACCGAGTCCGTCCTCCGCTGGTTCAAGGATCTTTTCAAGAAAGGGGAATGAAGCGGATATAGTTTAGTGGCAGAACTGGTGCTTCCCAAGCATCGGGCGGGGGTTCGATTCCCCCTATCCGCACCATGCGTACGCTGGCAGTCATAAGAGACGAAGACTTGAGGACAGGCGTTCCTGCTCCGGAGAGCTTCATCGGGCGGAGCGCCGCGCGCGGCGTCGTCTTCGACACGGACGGCAAGGTGGCGCTCTTCCATGCGACTAAGAAGCATTACCACAAGCTCCCCGGAGGAGGAGTGGAAGAGGGGGAAGATATCGAGACTGCTTTGCGGCGGGAACTCTCCGAGGAGATCGGCTGCGAAGTGAAGGAAATCCGAGAGATCGGCGTGATTGAGGAATATCGCAATAAGTTCCGCATGCATCAGCTTTCCTACTGCTTCCTCGCGGAAGTCTCAGGAGAGAAAGGAGAGCCGCATCTCGAACAGGGGGAGATCGACGAAGGCTTCGTGACGGAGTGGCTCAGCCTAGAAGATGCTGTACGCGTCCTCGAAGGGGAGAAGGATGTCGAGGATTACCAGGGTAAGTTCATCCAGAGGAGGGACCTGATCTTCTTAAAAGAAGCCCAGAAGATGTTGCTTTAATGCTCCCTCGGCGTGACGCGGCCCCGGGCTCCGTCCACGGGAACGCTGATCCCGTTTACGCCAGGACTCATCTTCAGCAAGAGGCTGACTGCCTTCGCCACTTCGCTCCCGCCAAGCCAGGGGTTCAAGGATTCTTTCGGTATATTCAGATCCTGAGCTACCTTCTTTACCGTTCCCTTCGGAGCGCCCGGAGGAGGCTCTATGGGTCCGTTCAGCAGGCTGCAGAAGAAGAAGCCTTCTTTGCCGAGTTCCTGGGCGCGGTGCCTGGTCAGGAAGGGGACGAAGGCTTTGGACATGATGTAGGCGTCCTTGTCGCCCGTGTACGCGTCTCCGCTGCCGTGGATCGCGGCGTCGCCGATGAAGACGAAAGTGCCGCCCTTTCCTTCTTGCTGCATGCGGTAGAGAGCGGCCTTGGTGACGAGGAGGGGGCCCAGGGCATTCGCAGACATATTCACGCGGAAGGCTTCTTCTTCGGCCTTCAGGATCGCAGAGAGGGAATTCTTCTCCGGCTTCGAAACCGCGAATGCCGCGGCGTTGTTGACCACGACGTCAGGCGAGATGCTCTTGAATATTCTTTCCACTGCCTTCGCGTCGGAGAGGTCGCCGCTTACGAGGGTCACGTGTGCGCCATAGCTCTCGGCTTTCTTTTTGACCGCCTCAGCCTCTTCCTTGCTCGAGCGGTAGTGGAGATAGATGTTGTATCCGTCCTCTGCGAGGCGCAGGGAGATCTCCGCTCCTATGCGCTTCGCTCCGCCCGTGACGAGCGCCCATTTTTTCCCTGTTTTTGGCATTATTCCCAGAGGATACCACCAGGCTACCCGGCATGCTACAATATCCATCCCTAACGATTTGCATACATGAAAAAAGTCGCTATCTACAGCACCCCGACCTGCACGTACTGCGCCATGGCCAAGGATTTCTTCAAGGCCCACAATATTCCCTATACGGAATACGATGTGAAGAGCGACCTCGCGAAGCGCAAGGAGATGGTGGACCGCAGCCAGCAGATGGGCGTCCCTGTCATCGATATCGACGGCAAGATTCTGGTGGGCTTCGATGAAGTGGAGCTTTCCCGAGCCTTGGGAGTTTAAAGAAATGAGCCGCCTTCGGGCGGCTTTTTTCTTGTGCTATAGTCCCTCCACGCCCTCGTAGTTCAACGGATAGAACGTCTCCGTCCTAAGGAGTAGATGTAGGTTCAATTCCTGCCGAGGGCACCAATCGAGTTATAATAAAGACATGGACACCACCCCCGACCGTGAGATCCTCGAGCGGATACTGAAGCTCGAACAGGAGAACTATCGGATACTGAAAGCCCTCCGCTCGAGCCAGCGCTGGGGGGTATTCTGGGGTTTCGTCAAATTCCTCCTCTTCGTAGTGCTACCGCTTGTCCTCGCCTACGTCTATCTCCAGCCCTACCTCGAGATGATCTGGGCGACCTACCAGCAGGCCCAGGGCCAGCTGAACTCTCTCCAGCAGCTGGGAGGCCAGATCCCCGACATCAGCGGCCTCATCAAGCAATACCAGCAGGCTCGCCCGCAGTAATCGGATATGCTATAAAACGGAGGTTCTTAATGCCGAGGTAGCTCAGTTGGTTAGAGCATTTGTCTGAAGAACAAAGGGTCGGCGGTTCGAATCCGCCCCTCGGCACAAAACAAGGAGCCCGGCGCGCATGGCGTCGGGCGTTCCTGTCTCGTCACTTCGAAAGTAGTGACTTGACGGCCTTTCTCACCTCGCCGTTGAGGGCGAAGAAGAGAGGCTTCTTATTGGGGTGCGGGTTTGGTATCTGGACCCTCTCACGGAAGTAATCACGCACTTCCGCTGTGGTCATCACGCATTTCCCTCGGATGGAGACCTTGTCTGTGGACGGATCGAGGCACCATTTGATCCGCCACCCCTCAGCCTCCTTCTCGATCCGAATGAACAGCGTGAGGTGGAGGCTGAGCTGCAGGTATCCCCGCTCCCGATCCATCTCGACGAACCAGTCGTTCACCTTCGGTTTCTTCTCGACGAGTGTGACGGTTCCGACAAGGAGCGGCAAGCTTTTAGCGACCACGGTGTCCCCCCGTAAATGTGCGTTCGGAGGAATAATATCTGCCCTTACAAAGCCAGTCAATTCACAGCATCGAAAAGTCCCGCCTTCGAGGCGGGACTTTTTGGTTAGGACGTCTTGATCTTCAGCTTGGTGGATTTGCCCTTGTCGATCTTGGGGAGACGGATGATGAGGAGGCCGTTCTTCTCGATAGCTTCGGCTTCCTCGGCCTCGATCTCGGCAGGAAGCAGGATGGTGCGGGAGAATTCGCCCCAGTAGAGCTCCTTGAGGAAGTAATCTTCGTCGGAGACTGTGCGGCCTTCCTCGCGGCGGCCGGTGAGGGTGACCATGTCCCTGGTGATGGAGACGTCGATGTCCTCCGGGCGGACGCCGGCGACCATCGCTTTGATGAAAATGTTCTCGGCGGTCTGGTAGACGTCTACGGCAAGCTGGCCGACGCCGGATTCCTCCTCGATCCACTGGGAAGAGGGGCGGGAATCCCGGGACACGTTCGTCGCGACTACTTCTTCCTCGAGGCCTTCCTCCGCGTCGACGCTGATGGTGCCGGTGAGGCGCTCGAAGAAGGATTTTTTGTCTCGTGGTGCCATAGGTGATTATTTAATATACGCACGTGCGGTTGAGTCGCTTGACCTTCTCGAAAAAGAGGAAAAGGACGATGGAAAGGACCCACACTACGCCGAAAGTGAGAAACAGGTTGTTCTCGGTGTTCAGTATAAAGAAGTTGAACAGCGTGTGCAACAGAGCCGCGAGGATAACTCCGACGCCGGCATGGAGCGCTTTTTTCCCCGGCGTCTTGCAGAAAGAGTAGGCGAGCGCGATGCCGATGATGCTCGAGCAGATGACGTGGAGGAGGGTGGAGCCGATGAAGCGCAGGTTCCCGGTGGCGAGGGTGTCGGCGATCCCCCCTTGGGAGAGAGGGGCGAGGAGGAAGAGCGCGTTCTCGACCGCGGCGAAGCCGAGGGCCGCCGTGATCAGGTAAATCATGTTGTCCACCGGCTCGTCGTTCTCCTTGCGGCGGAGCGCGGCGACGTAGGCGCCGAGGAACTTGAGGATCTCCTCGATGAAGGCCCAGAGGACGATGGTGACGAGGGCGCCGACGGCGTAGTAGTGCGTCACCAGGTTCTCGAAGAAGAAGGCTGCGGGCACGGCGACAGCGCCCCCGAGGAAGGCCATGGCGATGATCCGCTTTGGCTCCGGATGGGCCTTGTCCTCCTTGAGCCAGAACCAGAGCCAGAGGAAGGCGGGAAGCATGCCTCCGAGGAGGGCGAAAAAGATGGTGGTGAGATCTAGGGGCGAGGCCATGATTCGACGATGAGGAGGGATTTCGTGCCGGGGAGGGATTTCCATATCTCCTCCGTCACGAAGGGCATGAAGGGGTGGAGGAGCTTGAGGGAATCCCTGAATACCTCCGTAAGGAGGCGCTTGCGGGACTCTATAACGGCCGCGTCCGTGCTCTTCATGAGGGGTTTGCTCTCCTCGATAATTTTACTTGCAAAGGTGTCCCAAAGATAGTGATAGATCTTCTCGGCGGCCATATAGAAGCGGTATTCTTCCAGGTCCTTGGTGACATCCTGCGCAAGGGCGTCGAACTCCGCGCGGCGCTCCGCGTCTACGGGCGTGTAGGCGGCGCTCGGGTCTGCTCCGGGCGCGTTGGTGAATATGAAGCGTGCGATATTCCAGATCTTGTTGGCGAAGAGCTTGTAGCCCCTCACCTTGTCCTCGGAGAGCTTGATATCGGTCCCCGGGGTGTTCCCGATGACGAGGGACATGCGCGCCGCGTCTGCTCCGTACTTATCGATGAGGGTGCGCGGGTCGATGATGTTCCCGAGAGACTTGCTCATCTTGCGGCCTTGCGCGTCGCGCACGAGGCCGTGGAGGTACACGGTCTTGAAGGGGATATCGCCGAGGTGGTATCCGGCCATGAGGATCATACGCGCCACCCAGAAGAAGAGGATGTCGTAACCCGTCTCGAGCACGCTCGTGGGGTGGTAGAGCTTGAGGTCGGGAGTTTCTTCCGGCCAGCCGAGTGTGGAGAAGGTCCAGAGCCCGGAGGAGAACCAGGTGTCCAGGGTATCCGGATCCTGCTCCCAGGAATCGTCCGGGGCGAAATCGGGGCATACCAGGATCTCTCTGTTCTCGGAGCCTTTCTTGTACCACACCGGTATGCGGTGTCCGTACCAGATCTGGCGGCTGATGCACCAATCCCGCAGGTTGTTGATGAAATGGAGGTAGATCTTGGAAAAATTGTCGGGAATGATCTCGGTGGCTCCGCTCGTGATGACGTGGAGCATCAATTCCTTGAGCGTCGTCTGCGAACCGGCGGCGAGCCCGGGGATGCGCGAGTGCCTGAGGGTGAACGGCTTGTTCACGTTCACGAACCACTGCTTCATGATCTGCGGCTCGATCACTCCGCCGCCGCGGCTGCTCACGGAGATGTTGTGCACGTAGTTCTCGTCGACTTTCTCTACGAGGCCCTTCGCCTTCAGCTTCTCTACGATGAGCGGACGGGCCTTCTTGATATGGGTTCCCGCGAACTCTCCGGCGATAGGGAGGAGGCAGCCGCGCTCATCGATGATCTGCTCCTTATCGAGGCCGTATTTCTCGGCGAGGTCGAAGTCGAGCTGGTCGTGCCAGGGGGTGATGGTCATCACGCCGGTGCCGAACTCGCGATCGACGGAGGCGTCCTTGATGACCGTGGCGGTGATCGGCCCGTTGATCCACTCCAGGTCTATCTTCTGGCCGTGCGTATACGCCGCGTACCGCTCGTCTTCCGGATGCATCACCACATACTTGTCCCCGAACTTAGTCTCGGGGCGGGCGGTGCCGATAACGAACGGTCCGTACTTGAGGTAGTAGAAAGAACCTCTCTCCTCCTTGTGCTCCAGCTCCTCGTCGGAGACGGTCGTCTTCATCTTAGGGTCCCAGTTGACGATGCGTTCGCCTTGGTAGATGAGTCCGTCTTCGTACATGCGCTTGAAAGCGGTGCGCACCGCCAGGCTGCGCTTCTCGTCGAGGGTGTAAGCTTCGCGGCTCCAATCGAGGGATGCCCCCATCTTCTTCACCTGGTCGACGATCACGTCGTGGCTTTCTGCGGCGAACGCCTCCACTCTCCTGAGGAACTCCTCGCGCCCCAGGTCATGCCTGGTCTTCTTTTCCGTATCGTAGAGGATGCCCTCCACCTTGGATTGGGTGGCGATGGCGGCGTGGTCGGTACCCGGGAGCCAGAGCGTCCGGAATCCGCGCATGCGGCGGAAGCGGATGAGGATATCCTGGACCACGAGCATGGCGGCGTGCCCCATGTGGAGGGTACCTGTGACGTTCGGGGGAGGCAGGACTATGGAAAAAGGCTCTTGCGGGTCGTTGGGCAGGTTATCCGGGTTAAAAAAACCGCTCTCCTCCCATTCCTGGTAGATGCGTTTTTCCGTCGCCTCTGGGTTGTAGGGCTTGAGGAACTTCTCGTCCACGGAGCTTGGCTTCCTCTCCTCTGCCTCGGGGTTCATAGGGCAGACTATACCAGGATTAGCCTTGTGTTTCTAGGCTTTTCCAGAAAGTCGCAGGTTGCCGTCGGCTTTGAAGGAAGCGCTTTTCTTCTTCGCGCCGCGCTGCTTCAGGAAGCCGGCGACGGCGATCATCACCGCGTTGTCGGTGGTGAGCGCGGGCGAGGGCAGGAAGCAGGCTATCTTCCCCATGTCTTCCGTCATGCTCTTCAGTCCCGCACGGATGTGGCGGTTCGCGGCGACGCCGCCTCCGACGATGAGGGACCTGCTCCTGGTCTTCAGTAGTGCGGCCCTGGTCTTTGCGACCAGGACTTCCGTGACCGCATCTTCGAACTCCCGGGCGACTCCGCGCTTCCCGGCTTCGTCGAGCTTCATCCCTTTCAATTTATACAAAACGGCGGTCTTCAATCCCGCGAAGGAGAACTCCAGATCCTTGGACGTGATCATGGGCCGCGGCAGTTCGATCTCTCGCGGGAGTTTCTTGCTCCGCGCTTCTTCCGCGAGCTTGGAGATCTCCGGTCCTCCGGGGTAGGGAAGCCCCAGCATGCGCGCGACCTTGTCGAAGGCTTCTCCGGCAGCGTCGTCGCGGGTCGCCCCGAGGAGGGAATACGTGCCGGGCTTCTTGATGTGGACGAGTTCGGTATGGCCGCCGGAGATGAGGAGGGCGACGGCGGGGTAGTTCACCTTGGCGAGGTGGTAGGCCTTAGGCTTCTGCTCCACGAGGAGGGAAGAGAAGACGTGCCCTTCCATATGGTTCACCGGGATGACCGGCTTGTTCCAGACGAGGGCGAGCGCCTTCGCGAGGTTCACGCCCACCCAGAGGGCGGGCTCGAGCCCGGGGCCGTGGGTCACGGCGATCGCATCCACTGTGGGGCGGGAGAGGCGGGGGATAAGGGCGAGGAAAGCCTCAAGGAGTTCCGGCTCGCGCTCGAGCACCTCTCGTACTTTCTTGCCGGTCTTCGCGTCGAGCGGCTTCTCTTTCGCGTGGAGCTTCCAGAGCTTGGCTTGGCGGAGGGAAGATTCGAGGAGGGGGATGAGGTTCTGGCTATGCTTGCGCTTCGCGAGCATGGGTACCACCCCTCCGAACTCAGTATGCGCCGCGGTCTGAGAGTAGAGCGCGTTCCCGAGGATGGAGATGCTCGGGCTCTTGGTGCCGCCCTTGAAGCCCGCGATGGCGACGGCGGTCTCGTCGCACGAAGTTTCTATAGCGAGGATTTTCACGGGAGTATTGAACGAGGTATACCTTTCAAACGCTTGATTGTCAAAACGTAAAACGCTCTGCCGGATTGCAGAGCGGTGGGGTGGAGGAGGGCAGACCTTTGGTCCCCCAGGTGGAGCCGGTAGTCATACGGCGAACCTTAGCGACGGCGCGTTGGCGACGAGCGCAGCGGTTAGGCATACCTTCTCACGGCAGACGGTGCCTGGTTGGGTTCGCTTCTGATGTACTGGGGCTCCGTAGCTTGTGGACGGTCTCCCTATATCCTCCACCCCGCATCAATCCTACTGCTCCTATTCAAGTGTTGTCAAAGCCTCGGCTTTCTGGACGAACCAGGAGAGGATCTGCATCCAGAAGCGCTTGATGAAGCTGAAGGGCTTGAATTCCTCCTGCTCCTCGATAGGCGTCTCCGGAGACGAGGCGGACGGAGCTTCGTATTCATCA
>DASPJT010000071.1:0-6784 GCA_035628455.1 Minisyncoccota bacterium | reverse complement strand
GCCGGAAGTGCACCTCGGCATCGATCCGGAATTCTCCATGAAGACCAAGGCGCGGCCAGGTACGGTCATCGGCTCCTTCTCCGCTGCGGACGTGAATTATGCGGCGAATTACCTGGCCAAGCTCGTGCGGGAGAATGATCTGCCGCCCAAAGTCCTGGTCATCCATCGCTTCACCAAGGGCATGGTCACGGGCTACAAGCAGATCACGCCGCTGCCCGAGGTGCAGATCGTCATGGACATGGACGGCTGGGGCCCGCCCGCCAAGAAGAAGGGGACGTATCAGCAGGTCATCACCTCCGAACCCGTGCAGTTCGCCGGGTTCAAGCTCTTCTACGTCCATGACCAGAAGCCGCCGGGCCGCCTCCTCACTCCTGCGGAAGTGTTCACCCTGAACCCCAAGCCGATTTTCATCCAGTATCAATAGCTGCCATACTCTCATGAACAAAGCCTTACTCGTAATCGGACTCGTGGTGATCGCTCTGGGCGGGTGGTATGGGCTCACTAGGGTCCAAGAGCCGATCGCGCCGTCGGACCCGGAAGGCGCGCTCACGCATTTCATCGAATCCGTGACAGGGAAAGTGAAGACGACGCTGCCGGACTACGACACGCAGGGTCTCGGCGGAGGGGTGGACGGCTTCGCGCTCATCACGGTCTATCCGAAGCTCTTCCCCGACGATTTCATCGACGTAGAGGCATATCAGGGCGGCTATTCCCTGAAAGACGGCAAGGTGCTCTTCACCGGGCACGCCGCGTCGAATTCCGCCGTCATCGAGCGGAAGGGGATGCAGACGCTCCTCGGCAACATTTCAAAAAGACTCAACATCCCGGCGGATACCGTCGAAGGAGTGGACCGCATCCTGAGGAAGATCGAAGGCTGAATATGAAAACAATGCGGACCCGCACCCTTGCGGGGCGGGTCCGAGACTCGAGGCGTCAGGTACGCTGCTGGTGGAGTATCAGGCCGCCGTATCTCCCCTCGTTGAAGAGGACACTGAAGCCTTCGCATTCTTCGAGCTCCAGGTGCGCGAGCTTGAAGTGAGCCCCGCTTTCATTCTCCGGCAGCAAGGCGCGGCCGAGGGCGGTGTCGAGGACGGCGTGCGTCGAGATCAGCAGGCGGAATGTCTGCTCCCGATCGCCGAAACATTCCGGAATCGCTCTCCGGATGGCCGCCTCGTATCCGAGCTTCGGAGTGGGCTCGGTGCCCGCCGACCAGTAGAGTTCGGGGAGCAATACGACGTCGCTCCCGGTTACCTTGGCGACCCTCTCGGCCGTCTTCCTCGCCCGGATCGCGGGCGAGGAGAGGACAAGATCGTAGGTGGGGTTGCGCAGCCTTTCCCGGCGTTCATCCGCCTGAGCGCGTCCTAGCCGGCTCAGGTCTCGCGCCTTGTCGGCTTCGTACGAATCGTCCGCCGCCTCCACCGCATTTGCATGGCGGAGGATCGTGACTGTGCCGTTGTAGAGGATGAGAGCCTTCGGCCTTGCGGGCATGCCTTCCATCGGAGCCTCCTCGGGCGATTGATGATTCTGTGAATATAACAGCATAATATATTATTTCTGTCAACGAGCTGTTCAAGAACGCGCAGTGATTCGTGTATACTGGATCTATGCAAAAGGTAAAAGTCGAGAATCACACTTTCTCCGGCGGGCTCTGGATCATCGGCTGGCTCTTCACTATCGGCTACCTCAAGCTCGTCTTCTTCTGGCAGGGAGTCCTCGCGCTCATCCTCTGGCCGTACTATCTCGGTGCTTTCTTCAGCACGGTCGTCCGCTAGCTTATTTAATCTTGTTTAGAAAATAGAACGAGCCGCCCGCGGGCGGCTCGTTTGCTGAGGACCTCATCTCCTAGCCGGCGACGTGCTTCAAGAACCCCTCGAGGCTGTCGCGGTCGCCGGCAGTCAGAACTTCCTTCGGGCTCCGACCGCCGAGATGCTTCTGAGGGATAGAGAGCCAATCGACGGCCGCTCGCATATCGTCTCCGCACAGGCTCGATATGACCGCGATGATCTCGAGTACTTGCTGGGCCGCCTCGACGTCCTCTGAACGTGTCTCTGCGATCAGGTCCTTCTTCACCGCTTCTGCTGCTCCTTCCGAATCGGCATTGCGGCCGAAGACGGCGACTTGTTCACGCAGGGAGAAGCCGAAGTCGCCGAGCGTCGCCAAGGCGATTTCTCGTGTCAAGTCGAATTTTCCCTCGTCCATGAATTCCTCCAGGGCTTTCTCAAGAGAAGCTAACACGAGGCTGGTGGGGTTTCAACGCCTGTAAACAAAGGCCTGCTCTCCCGTCCTCACAAGAGAGCTATGAATGAAATCCTGCATGCAGACCTATTCTTCCTGATCACGGCGGTGGCCGTGATCGTCGTCGGCATCGCCCTCGCCGCCCTGCTCTTCCAGGTGTTCGTCATCCTCCGCGCCGTGCGCGAGATCGTGGAGAACGTGCGCAAGGCGAGCGGTAGCATCGAGGAGGATTTCGAAAGCCTAAGGACAGAAGTGAAGGGCGAAGGGAAGCGGGTCAAGACGGTCCTCGGGCTCGCCCTCGGCTTCCTCACGCGGCGCTTCCTCAAGTCGAGGGTCCGCAGGAAGAAGAAAATTTCCACAGGAGAGTGACTTTCAGGTCTTATCAGCTATCTTCAATCACTATGGCAAAAGCAAAAGGAGGCATCTCGGCGGGAGCGGCGGTCGGCGCTGCGGCGGTAGCCGCTGCGGCAGCCTACTGGTTCTACGGCGCCAAGACCGCCGCGAAGCACCGCAAGGATGCGGCGAGTTGGATCCACAAGGCGCGGGAAGAAGCCTTCTCCGCGATCGAAGCGGCAGTCAGGAAAGCGGGCGACATAGACAAGGAGACGTACGCCGGCATCGCCAAGGCCGTGCTCGAGCGCTATACCCATATGTCGGATGCGACCGCGGCGGAGATAAAGGAGATGACCAAGGAGATGAAGGAGGCCTGGGACCATATTCAGCGGGCCCGCAAGGCGCGCATAGCCGTGGCTTCGGCCAAGCGGACACGGAAAAAGGCCGTAAGAAAAGCGCGAGCCCCGAAATCATCGCCCAAGGCTAGCGGAGAGTGAGGAAAGTGTTGACGTAGTGGGTCGCCAAGCCGCCGAAGCTCTCTTTATTCGCGAAGGCTCTCTCGATGAGGCGGGTCTGTTCATCGTAGTACGAGCGCGGCCTGCCGTGGAAGGTGATGTGGGGAGGGAGGTCCCCTGCGGTTTCCTGTGCTACCACGATGGTGGTCTTCCGCCCTACCGCGGCGGCAACCTCACCTTCGGCGATCGCGATGCTGCCGTTCTCGCCGAGCGCGCTGCTGCGGTAGGCCATGACGATGATGCGGCTTCCCGGCCGCCGATCGAGGGCGTTCAGGAGGTGATCGAAGGCGTAGGCGTAGCGCGGGCCGTAGAAGAACCGGGGAGCGAGGTCGCTCGTCCCGTCATAGAACTCGGGGATGACCATCGACAATTCGAGGTCGCTCCCTTCGAGCCTCCCCACGATCGCATGCGTGAGCGCGATGAAATTGCGCAGCACCGCTCTCTCCGATCCCTTGTAGTAGGAGAGAAGGTAGGGCTCGATGTCGTACTGGAGGCCGCGGAGCTTCTCCGCGTGCGTGCGGTTGTATTCCGCCGCGTAATCGAGGATGGCGAAGGCCTTGTACTCATGGCCGCTCTCGGCCCAGTTGCGCCAGCCGCCTTCGGCGTCCACGCTGAGGCCCTCCGCATGCGCTTCCCGGATGAAGGCCTCGAGCGCCCGGTCGAAAGCCTCTCTTTTGGCTTCCTTCTCCTCGCCCTCCGGCAGGACGAAGATATCAAGATAGGAATCGAGGGAGAGGTAGATGGTCCGCACGCCGTTCTCCGCAGCGCCCTTGATGATGGAAGCGCGATATTCGGGAGTTATCTCAAGGAGGGGAGTCCAGAGCCACGTCCCGTTTTCCGAAGAAGAAGGCGCGGCGCGGAGCTCGCTTTTGGGGAGGGGGCTCCGCACGCTCGCTACGCTCTTCTCCTTGCGGAAGAATCTGAGGTCGCTGAAGCGCGGGTCGGCGATGATGGCGTTCAGGGTGATGTGGCGGTCGGAATAGGGGGTGGGAACGGCGGATACTTCTGCGGAGGACGCTGCCCGGCGGTCGGGGTAGAGGAAATAGATCCCTGCGCCGATCCCGAGGAGGGCGAGAGAGAGCAGAGTGCCGTTCCGGATGGCGATGTGCCGCTTCTTCATTCGCTTCATTATAGCCGACAAGCGACACTTCGTTATACTGAATCGGCATGCGGAAGAAGAATCCCTATCGCGTATATGTCCTCGAGTGCGCCGATGGCAGCCTCTATACGGGGATTACCACGGATACGCAGCGAAGACTTGCGGAGCACAAAGCCGGCACGGGCGGACGCTATACTCGCGCGAAAGGAGCGACCACGATCGTCTATGAGGAAGACCATCCTGATCGGAGTTCGGCCTCGAGGCGCGAGGCCGCGATCAAGCGCCTGCCGCGCGCCAAGAAATTGCTCCTGATAGGGAGGAAAGGCTGACCGAAAAGGCGTTTTCGTGCTAATGTGCGCCTTTATGGCCCGCGAAGACGCCGTCATCAGGTTCGAAGACGTGTCCTTCGATTTCGGACACAATAAGCCGATCCTCCGAGAGGCTTCTTTCTCCGTGCGCCGAGGGACCAAGATCGCCCTCATGGGGCAGAACGGCGCGGGGAAGAGCACCCTCTTCTCCCTCATCACCGGAGCTCACGCGCCGGAGTCCGGGAAGATCAACATCCCGAAGGGGCTCACCATCGCGACGGCGAAGCAGGCGATCCAGCCGGACGAGCGCGCGCTCACCGTGCGCGCCTTCTTCGAGCGCTGCTTCCCGAGGAAGGTCTACGACATCGATCCGCGGATCGACAAGATCCTCGACGTCGTCCACCTCTCCGCTCCGCACGACCGCACGGTCGGCTCTTTCTCCGGCGGCCAGCAGGCGCGGCTCCTCCTCGCCGCCGCCCTCATCCAGGATCCCGATCTGCTCCTCCTCGACGAGCCCACGAACAACTTGGACAAGGCGGGCATCGAGCACCTCACGCAATTCCTCATCGACTACACAAAGACCTGCATCGTGATCTCGCACGACGCGGGATTCCTCAACGCCTTCACGCAGGGAGTCCTCTATCTCGACGTGCATACGCATACGATCGAGCAGTACGCCGGCAACTACCACGACGTGGTGGCGGAGATCAGCGCCCGCATCGAGAAGGAGAACCGCAAGAACGCCCAGCTCGCCAAGGAGATCCAGGAGAAGAAGGAGCAATCCAACATGTTCGCCCACAAGGGCGGGCAGATGCGTCTCGTGGCGAAGCGCATGCGCGAGAAGGCGGCGGAGCTCGAGGAGGAGATGGTGGATGTGCGCAAGGAAGATCGCACCATCCGCTCCTTCTCCATCCCCTCCCAGCCGGATATCGTCGGAGACATCCTCTCCCTCACTTCCTTCTCGGTAGTGCGGCATGCGAAGGGCTCGGCGAAGCCGGTCACGCGGAAGACGGATATACATCTGAAGCGCAACACCCATCTCCTCCTCAAGGGACCGAACGGCATCGGCAAGAGCACCCTTCTCGAGGGAATCGCCTCCGGGAAGGCGGCGGGAGCGGTGATCGCCCCGGGAGTGCGGGTCGGCTACTACCGCCAGGATTTCTCTACGCTCAATTTCGAGGATACGGTGCATGAGTCCCTCCTCGCGGCGCTCGAATCCGCCGGAGGCAAGGTGCTCGAGGAGCACCTCCGCTCCACCGCGGCGGGCTTCCTCATAAGCGCCGAGATGATGAAGGTGAAGATCGGCCATCTCTCCGAAGGGCAGAAGGGTCTCGTGGCCTTCGCGCGGCTCGTGCTCGAGAAGCCCGGTCTCCTCATCCTCGACGAGCCGACCAATCACATCAACTTCCGGCATCTTCCCGTGATCGCCGCAGCGCTCGATCGCTACGAGGGCGCGATGATACTCGTTTCGCACGTGCCGGATTTTGTCGCCAAGATCCGTATTGATGAAATACTCGATTTAGAGAAGTAAGAGAATATACTGGTAAGGTGCAGAAGAAAATCTCACTCGATGACAAGGAAGTCGCATACACGCTCAGGGTGAGCAGTCGCGCTCGGCAGATGCGTTTGACGGTATCTATCGATAACGGCCTCGTGGTGACGCTCCCACACTTCATGAGCTTCAGTAGGGCGGAGCGCTTCATAGAAGAGAAGGCGCGCTGGATTCTCCGTACGATCGCGCGCTTCAATGCGCTCCCCCGAGGGCTCGTCATCCCGGCAAAGAGGGGAGATTACGCGCGACACAAGGAAGCGGCGCGGACGCTCGCGCTCGCGCGCCTCGCGCATTTCAATGCTTTTTACGGCTTCCGTTACCGCTCTGTATCCATCCGTAATCAAAAGACGCGCTGGGGCAGCTGCTCGAAGAGCGGAGGCTTGAGTTTCAACTACAAGATAGCGCTCCTGCCTGCGCCGCTCGCCGACTATGTCGTCCTGCACGAACTCTGCCACCTCGGAGAGTTCAGCCATTCGGGCAAGTTTTGGGCGCTCATGGCCAGGGTCATGCCGGATTACCGGGAGAGGAAGCAGGAGCTCCGCAGAGTCCGTTTTTCCTGAAGCCTATTGACAGTAATTAGGCTCTATGATACTATTGAAAAGTCTTATAGACTAAGGAACGCAGTCGGGTTTCCGAGAAGCATAACAACACCATGAAAGGAACCATCAAGACCCTCACGGATCGTGGATTCGGATTCATCTCTCGCGAAGGCGAGACGAAGGATCTCTTCTTCCACTCCAAG
>DASPJT010000070.1:0-2862 GCA_035628455.1 Minisyncoccota bacterium | reverse complement strand
CGCGGCTTCTCTTCGCACAAGGATTCCCAAGGACTTATCTCCTTCGTAGAAAAGACGGCGCCCTCTCTCAAGCAGGTTTTTGTCGCGATGGGGGAGCCCAAGGCCTCCCTTTTCCTGGTTCAGCGCCTCCGAGACTATCTCGATGTACCCGCCATCTATCCCGAGCGTGGGAAAAGCTACGCGGTAGACATATAGCGCGTGATATAATCATCTTTAATGACCGTTGAACTGAGACTTAAAGAATCGCGCTACAAGATGTGCGTCTCCGGCGCGGCCGAAACCGGCCACTGCGGCCTCGACGCCTTCGACAAGGCCAAGGAACTTGGACGGGAGATCGCGCTCCATGGCGGCATCACTGTGACGGGGGCGACTACCGGCTTCCCGACCTGGTCGGCGATGGGTGCTAAGGAAGTTGGTGGCATATCCATCGGCTTCTCTCCTGCCTCGACCGAGCAGGAGCATCTGAACGCCTACCGCCTGCCGCTCGAGTATCTCGACCTCGTGGTCTACACGGGCTTCGGCTTCTCCGGCCGCAACCTCATCCTGACCCGTTCCACGGACGCGGTCTTCATCGGCTGCGGGCGTATCGGCACTATCAACGAGTTCACCATCGCCTATGAGGATCAGAAGCCGATCGGCATCCTCCGCGGCAGCTGGGAGACGGACGAGGTTATAGAGGAGATCATGGCGAAAGGCTTCCGTCCGAACGAGCGGGTGGTCTTCGATGATGATCCGAAGCGGCTGGTGGAGAAGGTCATCGCGCTCATCGACAAGGACAAGGGTCTCGTCAACCGGGTCTACCGCAATACCGATGTCATGAGCGGGAGAGAGGGGAATTTGATACTTTAAGGAACAAAAAACACCCGGCTGAGGCCGGGTGTTTTTTTGTTTTCCGCTTAGGCGGAGACTTTCGCGACGAGGCGGGAGAAGCTCTCCGGGTTGTCCTTGGCGAGAGCAGCCAGGATCTTGCGGTCCACTTCGAAGCCCTTCTTCTTCATTGCGCCGATGAACTTGCTGTAAGAAATGTTGTGCGGGCGCAGCGCCGAGTTGAGGCGCACGGTCCAGAGGCGGCGGAAGTCGTTCTTCTTGTCGCGGCGGTGAGCGAAGGCGTAGGCGCCGGCGTGTACCAAGGCGTCATACGCTGCCCGCTCCTTGGTAGAGCGTCCGAAGCGGAAGCCCTTCGTCTTGCGGAGGACGTTCTTGCGGCCCTTGAGGGCGTTTACTCCTTTTTTGACTCGAGACATAAAAGTGTAGGTATCTCCTTTAGCGGGTGCCGCCGAGGAAGCGGCTCTGGCTCTTCTCCGTCATGACGAAGGAGGAAGAGCGCTTCTTGTTGAGCTGGTTCGAACGCCCCTCCTTGGCATTGAAGTGGTTCTGGCCGGCCTTGCGCACCTTGAGCTTGCCGTTCTTGGTGACTTTGATGCGCTTCAGATATGACTTGTTGCTTTTCATGATTATTTCGCTCGTTCGATGACCATGGTCATGCCCTTGGGGCTCTTCTTGGCTTCTTCCGCGACCTTGTGCGGGGTGCTGATGAGGGGAGGACCCGGTCGATGCGTTCCCGGAGGAACTTGGGGTCGAGATACTTGGAGCGGCCGGGGAGGAAGAGGTCTACCTTGACCCGGTGGCCTTCGGCGAGCCATTCGGAGGCTTTCTTGGCCTTGAGCTCGAGATCGTGCTCTCCGGTGCCGATTTTAACCTGTATTTGCTTGACCTCTACCTCGTGCGCCTTGGCCTTCCCGGTACGCTCTTTCTTGTTCTGTTCGTACTGGAACTTACCATAATCCGCTATCTTTGCAACGGGCGGGACGGCGAAGGGGGAGATCTCGATCAGGTCGAGTCCTACCGCTTCGGCCTCCCGGAGGGCCTGGGAGAGGGGCACCACGCCGCGGTTCTCTCCCTCGGCGCCAATGAGGCGCACCTCGGGCACGCGGATCTGGTGGTTTATGCGGGTTCTATCTTTCAAACGCTATATGATTAAACGGCTAATGGGCGAAACGTTGCGTGAGAATAGCACTTATTCGGGGTTTGGTCAACGATTCGCTGGTGAGCGCAGTGGTGGACTTATCGGGAATCGAACCCGAGACTCGGCAATGCGAATGCCGCGTAATGCCACTTTACTATAAGCCCCGTGAGGATCCTTCCTCAGGATCCTAGTGGACGATACAGGATTCGAACCTGTGGCCTCTCCCGTGTGAAGGGAACGCTCTAACCAACTGAGCTAATCGTCCGATTCGGCTAGTATAAGGAAAAGAGGGGATTAGTAAATAAACGAAAAAGCTCTACCGGGGTGGAAGCGATAGAGCTTCTCCGATAGAGCTGCGGGCTGGTCAGACCATCCCGCGCTTGTAGTCACCGAGCGTGACATTGCTCGGCTTGAAGGCGTCCTTGAGGACAGGGATCGCCTTGTGCGGCCTGGCGTCGCCGCACATGAACAGATCGAGGGCGGCGTAGCCGCGCTCGGGCCAGGTGTGGATCGAGATATGCGACTCGGCCAGCACTGCCACCCCTGAGATCCCGCCCGAAGGCAGGAACCGGTGGAGATGGATGTGCAACAGTGTTGCGCCGGAAACCTCGATCGCCCGGCGCAGCGCGCGGTCGATCAGCTTCTCGTCGTCGAGGCCGGTGCAGCCCCACAGATCGAGGATGAGATGCGTTCCAGCGAACGTCAGCCCGTCCTGCGTGACAAAGTGATCAAGCTCGGCGTCCGGCTGAATCGCCGGAGCGATCCGTGTACTCGTGTCCGTCGTGCGACTGTCGGTTTCGATGATTCCGGGGGGCCATGAGGCGCCCGGATCCTTGCGGGTGTCGTCGGGCATCTCGCCCTCCTTCCTTGGTTGCTAAGCGTGCGTTGCCGCACTG
>DASPJT010000069.1:0-2739 GCA_035628455.1 Minisyncoccota bacterium | reverse complement strand
CACTTTTTTGCCGTTTTTTCAAAAAATGGTATAGTGCGCACGTTATTTAGCGGCCTTATCGTCTAGCCTGGTCTAGGACGCATCCCTTTCACGGATGAAACCCGGGTTCAAATCCCGGTAAGGTCACCGATGCCAGCACGCAAGCAAATCTTACTTATTCACGGCGGGATGACCTTCAAGAACAGGGAGGATTATCTTCATTACTTAAAGACCCGAGAGATCGCCTTGGACAAGAAGCGCTGGGCCCAAGGTTATCTCGACAAGAAGCTCGGCAAGGATTTCGAGATCATCCGGCCGCGGATGCCTCTCTCCGAGAACTCCAAGTACGAGGAGTGGAAGATCCACTTTGAGAGGTTCTTTCCTTTTCTCAGAGACGACTTAATTCTTATCGGAAACTCACTAGGAAGCATCTTCCTGGCAAAGTATCTTTCGGAGAACAAGATGCCGATCGAGATCTCGGGTATATTTCTAGTCTGCGCTCCCTTCGATAACACCTTGGAAGGTGAAGACCTTGTGGGAGGGTTCAAGCTCAAAGCAGATCTGTCCCCTCTCGAGAGATATACGGAAAATCTATATTTTATGTTCTCGGAGGATGACAATGTGGTACCCGTCTCCCACGCGGAGAAGTATCGGAAGAAACTCCCGAAAGCGCATTTCATCATCTACAAGAGCAAGAACGGGCACTTCGATATTGCGGAGTTCCCGGAGATAGTAAAGATGATCAAAGGCCTCACGAAGAAGCGGCGCTGATCCATGACCTACCCTCAGAAAATCCTCGCGCTCCTCTTCGCCGCCGTATGGGTATGGGCGGCGATCGAGCCCTTGAACCGCTACGGCTGGCTCCTCGAGAACGTGCTCGTGCTCATCGCCATCCCCCTCATCCTCGCTTTCGGCCGCCACTTCAGATTCTCCACCGCTTCCTACGCCCTCCTCACCCTCTTCCTCGTCCTCCACGTCTACGGCTCCCACTACACGTATGCGGAGGTGCCCTTCGGGGAGATGCTCGGCAGATGGTTCGACACGGAGCGCAATACCTACGACCGGCTGGTGCACTTCTCCTTCGGTCTTCTCCTCGCCCTCCCTATCCGCGAAGCCCTGCGGAGCCTCGAGGCCAGGGGCATATTCTGGAACTACTGGCTGACCCTCAGTCTCGTCGTCTCCTTCTCCGCAGTCTATGAGATCCTGGAGTGGCTCGCCGTGCTCATGGTGAACCCGGAAGTGAGCGTGGACTTCGTCGGTGCCCAGGGCGACCCGTGGGATACGCAGAAAGACATGTTCCTCGCCGCGATCGGTGCGTTCCTGAGCCTCTCTCTGATCCTCTCCTGGAACGCCCTCCTGACGCCTGCCGCGAAGGAGAAGCTCCGCAGCATCCTAAGACTCTCGTAGGGCTGTCTGGAAGGACAGGGGGCGGCTACGGAGCCGTCTTCGGTAGCATGGTTTCCCCGTCCAAAAAGCACCTTATCGAGACAGAGCTCACCCCGCGCGAAGCGATCGCCGAGCAGGTGCGGCTCCGCGGAGAAGTGAAGCTCATCCCCCTCGTCGCTCCTCCGAAGATCGTCGGCGGCGCGGATATGAGCATGAACATGTTCGCGACCGAAGGCTGCGCCGGCTTCGTCACGCTCTCCTATCCCGAGCTCATCCCCCTCTCCCACAACGTGGAGAAGAGCCCCATCCGCTTCCCCTACATCCCCGGGCTCCTCTCTTTCCGGGAGATCCCTATGCTCCTCAAGGCCTGGGAGGCGCTTAATCCGAAGCCGGACGTACTCCTCGTAGACGGCGTCGGCATAGCTCACCCCCGGCGCCTCGGCATTGCGACGCACCTCGGGCTCATCCTCGGCATCCCCACAATAGGCTGCGCCAAGAGCGTGCTCGTGGGCTCCTACGAAGAGCCGGGGATCGAAGCAGGTTCCCTCTCCTATCTCTACGACAAGAAAGAGATCGTCGGCGCAGCGCTCCGCACCAAGCGCAAGGTGAAGCCCATGTTCATCTCCCCCGGGCACCTCATCACCCTCGAGGAATCACTAGAGATCGTGAAAAACTGCGTCCGCCAGCACCGCCTGCCCGAGCCGACCCGGCTGGCACATACGATGGTGAACGGCTACCGGATGGCGAGTAAGATAAAAGATTCCCCGGCGTCTTAAAGATTGATATGCATAGCGCCCGTCTTACATTTCTAACGCTCGCCTCCTTCGCCTTTTTTCTCATACCTTCGGCTGCGGCCGCGCAGGGCGAACAGCGCTTCTGCACCATGCAGTACGAACCGGTCTGCGGCGCCAAGCAAGTGCAGTGCGTCACGGCCCCCTGCTACCCGCAATATCACACCTACGGCAACGCGTGCATGATGGCAAACGACGGCGCTACCCTCATTCACACCGGCGAATGTAAGCCGGAAGAGAGCGGCAAGGTGGTGGAGCCTCCCAAAGCGACGTCCACATCTTTCGCGTTCACTCCTCCCGAGAGCTGCCGCACCTGGTTCGACGGATGCAACAGCTGCGCGCGCATGAGCGACGGCAAGGCCGCGTGCACCAAGCGCTACTGCGCGGAGCCGCAGGCCGGCTACTGCACCACCTTCGACAAAGGCAAGCCGGGAAGCTCCACTGATGAATACGAAGCTCCGTCCGCCTCGTCTCCGGAGACGCCTATCGAGGAGCAGGAGGAATTCAAGCCCTTCAGCTTCATCAAGCGCTTCTGGATGCAGATCCTCTCCTGGTTCGTCCAGAAAGCCGAGGCTTTGACAAC
>DASPJT010000068.1:0-9526 GCA_035628455.1 Minisyncoccota bacterium | reverse complement strand
GACAGCGAGGACGAACGTGCCGATCCCGAACACCGCTCCCTCGGACCAGAGCGCCATCTTCTCTCTCCCGTATCTTTTTACGAAATATCCGACGCTCTTCATGCCGAGAGCAGAGCCGGCATGCCCGAGCGATTTGGCTATGCCGATGGCCCAGAGCGGCCAGAGCATGAGGAAGAAGGCCGGCATGAGCGGCGTCTTGGCCCTCCAGTACGCTTCCGTGAGCGCTCGCCCGGACACCAAGAGATTCAAGCGGGTATTGCCTCGGATGAGGGACAACGCTTCTCCGATATGCGCATACGCGTTGCTCTGGAGATGGCCCCGTATGGCCGGCTCCTTTACGAAGAAAGCGAGGAGTAGAGCGGCGGAAAGAGGGATGAGCGCGAGCTGGAACACCAGGCTGAGAGAGATGCCCACGAAGAAGCTGCCGCCGAGGACCGCCGCGGAGAGAGCGACTTGGTGCCAGAACCCGATCTCTCCCCGCCGCGCGGCATACTCCTCTTCCCTGCCGAGCTCCTTCAGCGTATCGTGGAGAAGCGCGTCGTTGTTGCCGCTCGCGAGCGCGAACGCGAGCCCGTCGAGGATAGCTCCGATGACGAGCATCGGATATCCGTCAGCGAAGGCGAAGAAGCCGAGCGCGGCGAGAGCGGAGAGAGAACTCAGGATGAGCACGCTCTTCCTCCCGAAGCGATCCGAGAGCACGCCGGTCGGGATCTCGAAGACCATCGCCGCGATCAGGCTGATGCTGAAGACGGACGCCGCGAGCGCGTAGGACTCGGTGATCCCGACGTAGTAGATGAACATCACCGCCGCATAGAAGCAGAGGCTTCCGAGGAAGGTGTGCCACTTGAGGAGAGTGATGTTCCGTTCGAGCGACATATATCAGGCCACGAGTGAGAAGAGGCGTCCAAAGCTTGCGGCGGGCCGCGGAAGTGTCATACTCCGCGCATAGCCACGTCCTTGAAGGTAAGTATACCGCGGCGCAAAAGAAGACCACGCCGGGAATGACTTGACAAGGGCGCTTAAGAGTAGTAGCTAGAACCATTATGAATAGAGACACCGAGCAGTATCGGGACATCGCCGTGAAGAGCCTGGCGGTTCTCGGGCTTCTGACCATCCTCGCCCTGGGAAGCTTCCTCACCCTCACCGCGCTTTCCTACGTCCCCAAGTTCGTACGCTCCGTCGGGAACTTCGTCGCGAGCACCACTCCGGAAGTGACCAACACCGTCGCTACGGTCAAGAACGCGGTCAAGGGCAGCCTCGGCTTCGCCTCCAACAAGACCGCCCTCTCGACCGGCTCGTCCGTGACCCTCTTCTGGGACAAGTCGAGCGCGGAGGCTGGCGGCTCCTACGCCCTCACCTATCCCTGCATGAGCGGCGTGTCCGTGTCCTACAAGGGCACCCCGCTCTCCTGCAACGTGCCTTTCTATCTGGACCAGGACGCGGAGGAAGTCACCCTCACGGTGGAATCCAAGAAGGCGCGTAACGCGGAAGTGCCCTTCGCCCTCCGCTTCACCAAGAACGGCGAGACGCGCGTCGGTTCGACCGACACCACCGTCGTCGCGGTGACGAACGCCAAGATCGCCGGCATGGGCGAAGCTCCTCCCCCTGCTGCCCCTGCTCCGAAGAAGACCGCGAGCACCTACAAGCCTCCCGTGAAGAAGTCTGTCGCTGTCGCCACTCCGGTCTACAATCCGGTCTACAGCATCGTGAACTCCTACGTGCCCGGGATCCCCGTCACCTACACCAATACGAACCTCTTTTATCCGACGAACACGCTCACCTACGTTCCGCCCGCTGGACCCGAGTGGGGCCAGGCGGATCTCCGCCCGGTGATACTTGATATGGGCATCCTCGACACGAACCGGAACATCATCTCGACGCGCTACATGAGCCGTACGAGCAAGGCCGCCATCCGCTTCGCGGTCGAGAACATCGGCACGAAGACATCCCACCCGTGGGTCTTCAATGCGGTCCTCCCTACCTCTCCCCGCTTCACCTACCTTCCTGAATTCCAGCCGCCCCTCCGTCCCGGCGAGCGCATCGAATACACGCTCTCCTTCGACCGCGTAGTGAACGACGAGAACTCCATCGTCATCACCGTGGATCCGGCCGGCACCCTCGCGGAAGCCACCAAGGCCAACAACCAGGCGAGCGTGACCTTCACCGCGTTCTAATCAGAATATAAAAAGAGGACGGCCGCTCCGAGAGGGAGCGGCCGTTTTCGTTTATGCGCACGAGGCGCGAAGAACATCAGGCAGCCATCGCCTGAGCGATCTCATCGATCGTGCGGATGGCCGCTTCCCGAGGATTGGGGGCCTGGGTGATGGGGCGGCCGACGACGATTCTGTCGGCCCCGAGCCGGATCGCCTTGGTCGGAGTCATGATGTTGGCCGGATTCTGGCCATCGCCAGGCACGATCGTGTGCTTGGGCCGAATCGCCGGCGTATTCAACGACATGAGTGTGCCGAACCCGGCACGCAACATCTGGACATGCACGGCGGAAGAGACGAGGCCATCAAGGCCGGCTTCCTTCGCGAACCCGGCAAAGAGAAGCACAGCCTCTTCGGTAGCGCACGAGAACATCATGTTCACTTCGCTATCGAGCAGGCTTGTCAGGACAGTCACGCCGAGCACTTCCGTACTCGGCAGCTCTGCCTTGAGCTTCTGCATCCCCTTCACCCCGGTCGCGCAGACCGTCGTAAGGAGATTTGGATGATATCCAGCGAGGAAGAGCCCGTCGATCTCGAGCGTGTCGTCGATGTCGAAGAGCTTAAGATCGGCGAAGGACAGGAGCCCGCGCTGATGCAACTCGAGGAGAATCTGATACCCCAAGAGCCGCAGCGCGGAGTTGAGCTTGAGATAGACGCCGAGACCCGTGAGGTTGTCGGCAAGCGTCAGCAGCTTCTTCTCGGCATAGTTTCGCCTGTCGCCAGGCGCCACCGTGGGGGGCGGTTTGAAATCCGCGGCAACGCAGAGACGTTGCGACGGAAGCAGAACTCGCATCGCCATTCTTTCCTCCTTCAGTCGTAGCGGGCGTTCAGGCGCGCCCAGTTGTCGGCAGCCTTCGGCTTGATCGCTGGGGACCCCTGCTTGCACAGAGGGCAATCCGCCGGAAGCCAGTTCGGCATATGCCGGTTGATGAGCGAGACGATCTTCCGGCCGCCGACCTCCTGGAGGCCGGAACGGTTCACCAGCACGGCGACGAAGGGCAAGACTACGCCGCCCTTAGCCGCCGCCGCTTCGGCAACGAGTTCGACGCTGCCGCCGGTCGTCAGGACGTCTTCGGCAAGCAGAACGGTTTCGTCAGTCCGGATAGCGGTCCTGTTGAAGCGCATCTCCTTGTCCTTGCCTTCGCCGATCTTCTCGGCATAGGCACGCAGGCACCGCCGGCCGCTGCTGTAGCAGATGTGCCGGCACAGATCGTGCGCGAGGGTGATGGCGCCCATCGCCGGGCCGACTACGCGATCGACACCCTCCGTGAGGAGTCCGGCTCCGACCAGGCTCAGCATGAGATCCATGGCGGCCTCATCGAGCACGAACGGGTCTTCCATGACCTGTTCGCCATTGAAGTATCCTCCGGAATGTTCGCCGGAGGTAAGCAGGGCGTGAGGGCGTTGGGGGTTGCCGTCATGCATCCACAAAGCGCCCATCTTCTCAAACTGGGCTTTCCAGCCCGCTTCGTCGCGTGTCATTTTTCAACCTCCATCGGGGACCACTCCCCGTCCGCGGGAAAGCTTACTTGAACAGCAATAAAAGGCAAAACCCGCCTTGAGGCGGGTTTTGCCTTTTATTGCGAAGCGAAAATTAAATATCGAGCGTCGCCAATTTCGCGTTCGACTGGATGAACATCTTGCGGCTCGGGACGTCCGTACCCATGAGGATATCGAAGACCTTGTCCGCTTCCGCGGCGTCCTCGATGTCCACCTTCTTCAGGACGCGGCGGGCCGGATCCATAGTGGTCTCCCAGAGCTCCTCCGGATTCATCTCTCCCAAGCCCTTGTAGCGCTGTATGGAAATCTTGGGCTTCCTCTCTTTGCCCTTGGCAGGAGTCTCCTCCCCTTCTGCAGCTTCTTCCTCTTCCGTGCCCTCCGTCTCTACCACTTCCGAGACGAGCTCCGCGTCCTTGCCGAGGATGCGCATCTTCTCCTCGTCGGAATACGCATAGGCGATCTCCTTGCCGCGCTTGATCTTGTAGAGGGGCGGCTGGGCGATGTAGATGAAGCCGCCGTCGAGGAGCGGACGGAAGTGACGGTAGAAGAGCGTGAGGATGAGGGTGCGGATGTGCGCGCCGTCCACGTCGGCGTCGGTGGCGATGATGATCTTGTGGTAGCGGAGCTTGGAAATATCGAAAGTGTCCCCGATGAGTGTACCGAGCGCGAGCACGAGAGACTTGATCTGCTCGGAGGCGAGCATCTTGTCGAGGCGGGCGCGCTCCACGTTCAGGATCTTGCCGCGGAGCGGGAGGATGGCCTGGGTGCGGCGGTCGCGGCCTTGCTTGGAGGAGCCGCCGGCGGAATCTCCCTCTACGATGAAGAGCTCGGATTCGGACGCGTCCTTGGACTGGCAGTCCGCGAGCTTGCCGGGGAGAGTGAGGCCTTCGAGCGCGCCCTTGCGCAGGATGGAATCCTTAGCGGCTTTGGCGGCCTTACGGGCACGCTGGGCGAGGAGCGCCTTCCCGACGATGAGGCGAGCGTCTTCCGGGTTCTCCTCGAGGAAGGAAGAGAAGGCGTCCGAGAAGACGCTCTCCACCGCGCCGCGCGCCTCGACCGTACCGAGCTTGGCCTTGGTCTGGCCTTCGAACTGGATCTCGCGGATCTTGACGGAGACCACCGCGGTGAGCCCTTCGAGAACGTCGTCCCCGGTGAAGGCGTCGTCGCTCTCCTTGACCACGTTGTTCTTGCGCGCGTAGGTATTGAGCGTACGCGTGAGCGCGGTCTTGAAGCCGGTCACGTGGGTGCCGCCCTCGGCGGTGTAAATGTTATTGGCGAACGCGGAGAGGCGCGCGCTGATGTCGTCCACGTACTGGAGCGCGATCTCCACGGCGACCCCATCAGCTTCCTTCTCTACGTAAAAGACGTTCTTGTGGATGGGCTTCTGGAATTCGTTGTAGAAACGGACGAGGGACTGGAGGCCGCCTTCGAAGTAGAAGGACATGGAAGGGGCCTCGAGCCGGAGATCGCGGAGGTAGAAGACATCCTCGAGGTCGAGTTTGCCTTCCTGCTCCCGTGCATCGATGACGCTGATCCGGAGACCCTTCACGAGGTAAGCCTGCTGGCGGAGATGCGCCACGATCCTGTTCCACTCGAACTTCACCTCCTTGAAGATCTCCACATCCGGCTCGAAGGTGATGACCGTGCCGCGGAGCTTGGAGCTCCCGACCTTCTTCACCGCCGCCTTGCGCTTGCCCTGAGAATATTCCTGCACGTACCTGCCGCCGTCGCGATGCACCTCCGCCTTGGTGTAGATGGAGAGCGCGTTCACCACGGAGGCGCCGACGCCGTGGAGGCCGCCCGAGACCTTGTAGCCTTCGCCGCCGAACTTGCCGCCCGCATGGAGCGTGGTCATGATGGTCTCGAGCGCGGAGACCTTGGTCTTGGAGTGGATGTCTACGGGGATGCCGCGGCCGTTATCGACGACGCGGATGCGATTCCCCGGGAGGAGAGCCACCTCGATATCGTTCGCGAAGCCGCCCATGGCTTCGTCGCGGGAGTTGTCGAAGATCTCCCAGATGAGGTGGTGGAGACCGTCGGGACCGGTCGTGCCGATGTACATGCCGGGGCGCTTGCGCACCGGCTCAAGGCCTTCGAGGACGGTGATGTCCTCGGCACCATAACCGCCCTTTTTGGTCTTCACTTCAGCCATATTTTGTCTAAATAGTATAGCAAAAATCGAGCCTTTTTGCCTGTTGCAAAATAGCGGATATATGGTCTAATACGCGCCAGCGCCGCTGTAGATAGGCGTCTAACCGGGGAGAACCGTTCGATGCAGAAGTTTCTGTCGTTGTGCGCCCTGCTGCTCCTGGCGGCTTGTTCCAACACCACTTTCCACAATCACTTCGCGGAGAAAACCGGCGAGCGGCCAGACTTCGCCGTCGTCGCTCCCGCCGAGGACAAACTCGCCTATACGATTCCAGCGCAGGCGGCCTGCCCGCCCTCCCGCCAGTTTCTGGCGAGCGAGGAATCGGAAGACCTGAACAGGATCCTCGAAGCGATCGCTGAGCGCGCTGCCGAAGCCGGGAATGACACCCGCACCGGCAGCGACATCCTCGGCTACAGCGTGGACCTCGAGACGCTGTTCGAGGAAGCGTTGCAGAACGGCGGAGATGTCCTCATCACCGCCCGTCCGGTCTGCAAGGACGAAGGCGACCAGAAGCAGGTGCTCCTGACGACCCTCTTCGAGCGTCAGGACGACGGCCCGGGCATCCGCTCGGTCACGTTCAAATGGCCGAAGAGAGGCTTCCCCGCCTGGGAGGCCAAGATCCAGTAGGACGAGCAGACGACCCTCGGCGCATCGCGCCGAGGGTCGCTTCACGTTCCACCAAGAAGTTCCCTATTTCTTCGAACCGAGTGAATACAGCTTCCCGTACTTCTTTTTCAGATACTCCGTAAAGTAGCGGCTGATCGGCTTCTCCCCGGTGACTTTCTTGAGGAGATCCGCCGCCTTGTAGGTCTTGCCGTGGAGATGAACGTTCTTGCGGAGCCACTCGCGCGGCACGGAAAGCTCCCCTTTCGCTATCTTCTTATTCAAATCAGGAATCTCAGCCTCCATCGCCGCGTACCACTGCGCCGCATAGAGATTGCCCAATGCGTACGTCGGGAAGTAGCCGAGGTAGCCGGCCGACCAGTGCACGTCCTGGAGGACACCGAGGGTGTTACTCGGCACTTCGATCCCAAGATACTCCTTCATCTTCTCTCTCCAGACCTTGGGTGCGTCCTTGGGATCGATCTTCCCCTCGATCATGCCCTTCTCGATCTCGAAGCGCACGATGATGTGGAGGTTGTAAGTGACCTCATCCGCTTCCGTACGGATCAGGGAGGGCTTCACTTCGTTGAGGATGAGCATAAATTCCTCGAAAGGAAGCGTTTTGAAAGGTTTCGGAAAACGCTTCTGAAGCTTGGGATAGAAATGTCTCCAGAACGCTTCGCTCTTGCCGATGTTGTTCTCCCATAATCTCGACTGCGATTCATGCACGCCGAGGGAGACGGCTTCTCCTAAAGGCGTCCCGAAATGCTCCGAGGGGAGCCCCTGCTCGTAGAGCGCGTGCCCGGTCTCGTGGATGGTAGAGCCGAGGGAGTAGAGGAGGTCGTCTTCGCGGAAGCGCGTGGTGATGCGCACGTCCTGCGGATGGAACGTGGTGGTGAAGGGATGCGTGCTCTGGTCCATCCTGCCCGCCTCGAAATCGAAACCCATAGCCGCGGATATCTCCTTGTTGAAGGCGATCTGCTCGGAGAGCGGGATCCTGGCCTTGGTCTTCTTCGGATCCACCTTCACCTTGGCGGAGCGGATCTCTTTGAGAAAAGGCACGAGAAAGCTCTTGAGGTCCTCGAGCATAGCGGAGGCGTCTTTCGCAGAGAGACCCGGCTCGTAGCTGTCGAGGAGCGCGTCATAGGGCGAATCCTTGTAGCCGACGTACTTCGCCTCCTTCCGCTTCATCTCCACTATTCTGCGCAGATAGGGCAGGAACATGCCGAAGTCGTCCTTCTTCCGGGCCTCCGCCCAGACGTGCTGAGCCTTCGCAGTGAGCTCGGAGAGCTCCCGCACGAAGTCCGCCGGCAGTTTCTTCTCCCGCTCGAAGCTCCGCCAGGTCTCCTCGACGATGACGGCGTCTTTGCCTCGGAGCTTCTTCGCTTCCACATCCTTCTTTAATCTCGTGAGCGCCTTATCGTCGTCGATCGCCACCAGCTTGTCGTGCACCACGTTCGAAAGCTGCGCGCTCGCCCTAGCGCGGGCGTCCGCGCCCTTCGCCGGCATGTGTACCTCCTGGTCCCAGCCGAGGACGGCGCTCGCGGAGGCGAGGTAGGAGATCTCGCGCAATCTCTCCTTCAGGACCTCGATGGGTTTTCCTTTCATACCTAGCGGACTTCCCAGCCTTTGCCCTTAACCGCAGCGACGACTTTCTTCATGACGGCGTTCACCTCCGCATCCGAGAGCGTTCTCTCGAAAGATTGGAATATCAAACGGAACGCGTAGGAGACGCGCTCGCCCTTCTCGAAACGATCAAAAAGATAGACTTTGAGGAGGAGAGGGTCATCGGCCGCTTCGCGGATGGCGGCCTGCACCTCTTCCTCCAGAGTGCCCTGCGGCACCCACAGCGCGATATCGCGCGAGATGTAGGGATAGCGGGAGAAGGGCTGGTAGCGCAGCGTCGCCGTGAACGGCAGAGCCTCGTAGCTCTCTCCGGAGGCGCTCTCAAGCTCCCTCTCAGAAGCCGGTTCCTTCTCTCCGATCTTCCCTACCATCACTTTCTCTACCCCGTCCTTCCAGACGATGCCGATCTCGAAGAGCTTCACTTCCTTGAGCTCGAGGAGTGCTTTGTTAGGGATATTCCTGGCGAGCGCTTCCGTGAGTCCGTCGAGGAGAGTAGCGCGGAGAAAGGGCTTGTCGCCACCTATCTTGTTCGCGACCGCGCGTTCCCCTTTCTCGACGAATACGGAGGTAAGCACTTCCGAATAGCCGGCATTCGCGAGTTCTTCGCGCACACGCTCGGCCGCGAGGAACCGCCCGTTGACCGGAGTCTTTCCAGGAAGCGGAGCGAGAGGCACCGCCGGGACCCCATCGTAGCCGAGGATGCGGCCCACCTCCTCCACCAGGTCTTCGGGTATGGAGAGGTCGAGACGTTCGAAAGGAGGCGTGACGGTGAACACGCCGCTCTCTTCCCTGAAGGGGAGACCGAGGCGGGAGAGGGCGTCCGCCGCCTCCGCGGCGGAGATCTCCTTGCCGAGCACCCGGCTTATCTTTGAAAGCGCGACGCTCACTTCCTGCTGAGCCATGGGCGCAGGATAGCTGTCCACGTAGCCGATCAGCTCTCCCCCCGCGACTTTGTGGATCATGGAAACCACATCCACGATTCCGCAGGCTGCGAGCTCCGGGGAGAGCACCTGCTCGAAGCGGCTAGAAGCGTCGGTCCGCAGATTCAGAGATCGCGATGTCTTACGGACAGAAGGACCGTCGAAGTTCGCGGATTCGATGACGATGTCTACAGTGGACTCATCCACTGCTGCGGGCATGCCGCCCTTGATACCGGCGATGCCGACCGGCGTATCGCCTGCGGTGATGAGGAGCATCGCCTCGGTGAGCGGATATTTCTTCCCGTCGAGCGTCTCTATCTCCTCCCCTTTGCGCGCTGTGCGCACGCCGATCTTCAAGCTCGGCAACTTTGTGGCATCGAACGCATGGAGCGGCTGCCCCAGCTTGAACATGATGAAATTAGTGGCGTCCACCACGTTATTGATAGAGCGCTGGCCGATGGCCTCGAGGCTCCCCTTGAGCCACGCCGGACTCGGCCCCACCTTCACCCCCTTGATGT
>DASPJT010000067.1:0-24074 GCA_035628455.1 Minisyncoccota bacterium | reverse complement strand
GGCGAGGCCCGCACGGATGTCGGGGCCTTCGAGCTCGCGACCACGGAGCGGCGTCGGCCCCTTCACGAGGGCACGGTGCGCGTCCCAGATCTTGATGTCCGCGCCCATAGCCACGAGATCCTCCGTGTAGTTGAGCCGGCCATCCCAGATCGTCTCGAATACTAGGCTCTCCCCCTTCACCTGGGTGAGATAGACAACCGCGGGCGCCTGGAGGTCGGTGGGGAATCCCGGATACTCGTGCGTCTTCAGGTTCACCCCTCTCCAGAGGCTCGACTTCTCCGTGTTGCCGGAAATGCGTATGGAATCCTTGCCGGTTTCGATAGGCACGCCGGACTGGCGGAGGAAATGAATGACGCTCTCGAGGTGCTCGGGGACGCAGTCGGTGATCTCGAGATTCTTAGCAGCCAAGGCGCCTAAGAAGAGGAAGCTCCCCGCCTCTATTCTGTCGGGCATCACCTGCCACGGCTTCTTGCTTGAGAGGAGCTCGCCCCCTTCGATCGTGATGACCGGCGTACCTGCACCCGTGATGGAGGCGCCGCCCCGCCTCAGGAACTCCGCGAGCTCCTCGATCTCCGGCTCCATGGCCGCGTTCTTGATCACCGTCTTCCCCTCCGCGAGCACTCCCGCCATCATGAACGTCTCCGTGCCGGTGACGCTCGGCATGGGGAAGAATATCTCCGCGCCGCGGAGCTTCTTCTTGCCGCGGGCACTGATGCGGTAGCGGTCGTTCTTCCACTCGACGGAGGCACCCATTCTTTGGAAGCCCGCGAGGAAGAAATCGATCGGCCGCGCGCCGATCACGTCGCCTCCGGGGTGCGGCAGGATCACTTCGCCGAAGCGCGCGAGGAGCGGCCCCGTGAGCACGATCGACGCGCGGATGCGCTTCGCCATCTCCGGATTCACCGTGCCGCCCGCGACAGCCTTCGTGTTCACGCGATACAGCCGGCGGTCGAGGCGCTCGGTGACCGCTCCGAGATCCTCGAGGATCTCGGTGATGCGGCGCGTGTCCTCGATATCGGGGACGTTCCCGAGGGTGACCGGGCTCTTGAAGAGGAGGGATGCGGCGAAGAGCTTGATCGCCGCGTTCTTAGCGCCGCCCACGGGGATGCTGCCCTCCAATTTCTTCTTGCCGTTGAGGCCTCGAATGAGAAATTTCTCCTTCATACGGGGCCATGATAACACATTTACAGAGAGCCATTTTTCTGCGAATATGGGCTTACTCATGAACTACCGTACGCTCACCCGCTACCTGCCGCACGCCCTCCTCCTTCTCCTCCTCGTAGGCCTCTCCGTAGGGTATTACCAGGGCTACCGCCTCGGGCGCTCCGGCATCGCCTACCCGGGAAGCATCCTCGCCGAGATCCCGCTCCGAGGCTCCGAGGTATACGTTGATCAGAAGAAGATAACGGTCACCGCGACCTCGAGCGAGCAGGTGGTCATCGACTCGCTCCCCGCCGGAAAGCACACGGTCCTCGTCGGGAGAGCCGGCTACTGGCCGTGGCAGAAGACCATCCGCGTCCCGAGCAAGGGAGAAGCCCTCGCCCGCCCCTTCCATGTCCCGCAGAACGCGAGCGGCCTCATCATCACCGACAAGGACCCGGAATACTGGAGCACGGTGAACGCCATCCGCAGGGAGGCGGTGCCCTCCCCCGAGATGCGCCGCGTCTCCGCCGACAAGTCGGTAGCCATCTGGAGCGACGGAGAGGGCGTCCATGCCGCTTGGCTCCTCGGCGCGAACCGCACCCCCTACTTCTTCTGCCCGGAGAGCGATTGCACGGACATCCTCACGGTCTACCGCCCGAAGGACGCGGTGCGCTCCCTCGATTTCTACCCGGGACGCGCGGACGTGATCATCCTCGCCATGGAGAACGGCGTCTTCGCGCTCGAGATCGACGCGACCGGCACTCAGAATTTCCAGCCGATCTACAAGGGCGCGAAGCCCTCCTTCATCGTCTCCGAATTCGGCACGCTCCTCATTGAGGACGGCGGGCACCTCTTCGAAGTCGCTCTCTAAGCACCCACCTTTAGATGTACGTCATCTCCGTATGCATCATCGCGAGGGGAGTCTTCAAGGACACCCTCTCCTATTTCACCCTGGGGAACGACATAAACGTGGGCTCCCTCGTCTCCGTGCCTGTGCGCAATCGCCTCGAGACCGGCATCGTGGTCGCGGTCGAGGAAGCCGCGCGCCTCAAGGCTTCCCTCAAGCAGGCGGATTTCTCCCTGCGGAAGCTCGAGGAGATCAAGGGCGAGCCGCTCTTCCTCCCGGAATTCATGAAGGCGGTCGAGCGCACCGCGGAATATTCCGCGGGCTCGGTCGGGACCACCCTCGCCTCCTTCGTGCCGGGCGCCATCCTCGCCTCGCGTGACGCTCTCGCGGCAGGAGCCCAAAGCGCCCGCCGGCAGCCGACGCGTCAGAGCAACCTCCCCGGAGAGCGCTTCGCCTTCCAGGCGGAGACGGAGGATCGCATCGCGGAGTACCGCGGGCTGATCCGGGAGCGCTTCGCCAAGGGAGAATCCGTCTACCTCTGCTTCCCCACCGTGGGGGAAGCGGAGCATGCGCTCGAGCTCCTTGAGAAGGGCATCCGCGATTACGCCTACGTCTTCCACAGCATGCTCCCCAAGAAGAAGCTGGTGGAGCTCTGGAAGAAGGCGCTTTCCGAGAAGCACCCCATCCTTATCATGGGCACCGGCACCTTCCTCTCCATCCCCCGCCGGGACATCGGCCTCTACATCGTGGAGCAGGAGAGTTCGCGGTTCTACAAATCGAATTCGCGGCCGTACGCGGACGTGCGCGTGCTCGCGGAGAGGCTCGCGGAAGAGAGCAGGGCTACCCTCATCTTCGGCGACACGGTGCTCCGCACCGAGACGCTCTATCGCCTGGAGAAGGATGAGCTTATGGACGCCTCCACCGCCCAATGGCGCCAGCTCTCTGGAGCGGAGAGCACTGTTGTCGATCTCCTCGGGAAGGGCGAGGAGCGGCGTCCCTTCACCGTGCTCTCGCCGGAATTAGAGACGCTCATTAGAGTCGCGCGCGAGCGCGAGGAGCGCACCTTCATCTTCGCGAACCGCCGCGGGCTCTCCCCCCTCACCCTCTGCCAGGACTGCAGCGCGGTGGTCACCTGCACCCAGTGCGGCGCCCCCATCACGCTCCACCGCACCAAGAACGGCAACATCTTCTTCTGCCACCGCTGCGGAGAGAAGCGCTCCTCCGAGGAGCGCTGCAAGCGCTGCACCAGCTGGAACCTGAAGACGCTCGGCATCGGGCTCGATCTCGTAGAAGACGCCATCCGCAAGACCGATCCGAAGATCCCGTTGTTTCGCATAGACCGCGACAGCACCCTGAGCCACAAGCAGGGCAAGGCGACGGCAGAGAAGTTCTACGCCACTCCCGGATCCGTCCTGTTAGGTACGGAGATGGCGCTCTACTACCTCCACGAGAAGATCGAGAACACCGCGGCGGCCGCGATCGACAGCCTCTTCGCCATCCCCGACTTCCGCATGAGCGAGCGCATCTTCGGCCTCCTCATCACCCTCCGCGGCCTCGCGGAGAAACGCTTCCTGGTGCAGACGCGGAACGTGGAGACGAGCGTGGTCACCCACGCCGCCTCCGGCAACATCGCCGACTTCTACCAGGAAGAGCTCGGCCGCCGCAAGATGTTCCACTATCCCCCCTTTAGCCTCCTCGTGAAGATCTCCTGCGAAGGCAAGAAGGAGGCGGTCGGAGCGCAGATGGATTTCCTCAAGGAGAGCCTGAAGGATCTCGATCCTCTCGTCTTTCCCGCATATGTCGCGACCGCCGCCGGCCGCTACCAGCTCCACGCGCTCCTCTCCCTCCCGCGGGAGACCTGGCCGGACCCTAGGGTGGTGGAGCGCCTGCGCGCGCTGCCTCCCGCTTTCAAGGTGAATGTGGAGCCGGAGAATTCGCTCTAAGACAGGGTAAGAAAATATCGTCAAGGCCGTCTAAAAGAATACGGCCTAGCTGAACAAAGGCTCAGGTCTGGGAGGGAGACTGGCGGGCAGCCTACATCTCCGTTGGCGCCCCCAGTCGACCCTCTCGCTCTTTCGCCGACATCTTTTTCTCCTGAGAATTCCTCGCGTCACACTCCCCCGCCTCCGGCGGGGACTTTTTTATGATTGACAAAATTCAGAGGTAATCCTATTCTTCCCTCACTCAGCCCATATGAGTGCGAGCACCTTCCGCGGCGCCTCCCCCGGCCGCCCCTGCAGGTGATCTCGCGGGACCGGTGCCCTATTGGCGCCGGTCCCTCTTTTATTTGACAGATTCCGTTTGAAAAACGACAATAGCCTTGTCCCTCGATGCCTCGAGCGGGAACAGAGCGAGGTGCTGGCGCACGCCCCCCGTTTGCGCATAACAGCACCTCGCTCCTGCTCTTTCTTCTTCCAGAAGCTCCCACCTCGTCGTTCCGACGAGGTGTTCGCATTTTAAACCTTCAGGTTTAGGCCGTTTTCTGCTAGCCTAAGCCCCAATGATCGAGATCATCCAGAAAGAGCACCCCGTCCTCCGCAAGAAGGCCGAAGAGGTCCCTCTCTCCGATATCGGCAGCCCCGCCCTCAAGAAAGTCCTCCGCGACATGCGCGCGGCGCTCGAGAGCCGGAGCGACGGCATCGCCATCGCCGCTCCCCAGATCGGCGTGCCCCTCCGCATCTTCCTCGTCTCTCCGCGCGCTTTCGAGATAGAGGAGTATCGTCGTAGGAGCAATGACGAAGAAGAAGCGGGACCGAAGACAAAGACTGCTCCGCGCGTCTTCATCAACCCCGAGATCCTCAAGGCCTCCAAGGTGAAGCACTGGCTCGAGGAGGGCTGCCTCTCCGTGCACCTCGTCTACGGCAAGGCGCACCGCTCTAAGAAAGTGAGCGTGCGCGCCCTCGACGAAGAGGGCAAGGCGTTCACCATGACCGGGAACACCCTGCTCTCCCAGATCTTCCAGCACGAGATAGACCATCTCGACGGCGTCCTCTTCTCCGATCACGCCAAGGATCTCCATAGCCTCGAAGAACCCGATGAGAAGTAACTATTCATTCGTCTTCTTCGGCACGCCGGAGCTCTCCGTGCGGGTGCTCGAGGAGCTCTCCCGCGTCGGCCTCGTCCCCGAGCTCATCGTGACCTCGCCGGATGCGCCACAGGGACGCAGACTCGTGCTCACTCCCCCTCCCGCGAAGCGCTGGGCGGAGGCGCACTCCATTCCCCTCATCCAGCCGAAGACCTTGAAAACCGATGAGGGCTTGGAAGAGCTTTTGAAAAAACAGTACGACTTCTTCGTCGTCGCCGCCTACGGGAAGATCATTCCTCAGCGTCTTATCGACCTTCCCAAGAAAGGCGTGCTCAACGTGCACCCTTCCCTTCTCCCGAAATTCCGAGGAGCTTCCCCGATCCGGAGCCAGATCCTTGCGGACGATCGCGACACCGGCGTCTCCATCATGCTCATCGATGCGGAGATGGACCACGGGCCGATCCTCTCCCAGATCCGCGTGCCCGTCTCTCCCTGGCCGCCGGGGGCGCTCGAGCTCGAAGACACCATCGCCCGCGCAGGCGGAGCGGAGCTCGCCCGGGTCATCCCCCTCTGGATGAATGGGGAGATCCAGCCCGCGGAGCAGAATCATGCGGAGGCGACCTTTACCAAAAAGATAGAGAAGGAAGATGGCCTCCTCGACCTCTCCGTGGACGGCTATCAGAATTTCCTCAAGATCAAGGCGTACGAAGGCTGGCCGGGCACGTATTTCTTCCTCAACGGGAAACGGGTGATCATTAAAGACGCCACGTACGAGAACGGCGCGCTCCGCCTCACCCGTGTCCTCCCCGAGGGAGGCAAGGAGATGCCCTACGAAGAATTCCTACGAGGGGTGAAGAAATAACAAAAAGCCCTGCGAAATATCGCAGGGCTTTTTGTTATTTCCCCTATCTAATCGTGACGCTCTCTACGATCACATCCTGGAGCGGCTGATCGAGCTGGTTGGTCCGGGCCGCTTCGATGCGGTTCACCACATCCATGCCCTTGCTCACCCTGCCGAAGGCCGTGTGCTTGCCGTCGAGCCAGGGAGTGGAAGAGGTCGCTACGATGAAGAACTGGCTGCCGTTCGTATTCGGACCCGAGTTCGCCATGGCGAGCACGCCTTCGACGAGCTTCACGTCGTTGATCTCGTCCGGGAAGGTGTAGCCCGGGCCGCCGGTGCCCCAGCCGCCGCGGTTGGCGGTGTCCTTGGAGAGCGGGTCCCCTCCCTGGATCATGAAATCCTTGATGACGCGGTGGAAGCGCGTGCCGTCGTAGAAGCCCTGCTGCGCGAGCTTTACGAAATTCTGCACAGTAAGCGGAGCTTTGGCGCCGAGGAGCTCGACTTCGATCTCGCCCATAGAGGTCTTAAAGAGAGCGACGGAAGCGAAGGCGTCCGACGCAGAGGCGGCTCCGGGGGTATTTTCTTCAGGTGTGGTCACGATGGGGGTGTTAGGCAGCGGCGCTTCGCTCCTCGATTTGAGGTACACGAAGGTGCCGACGAGGGCGAGGGCCGCGACGATGAGTAAGGGGATCCAGAGGGCATTTCCGCGTTGCATAGTCTGAAACGTTAGGTGGTACAGGAGGAGTATAGTCGAAGGTCCCTAACGCGAGAAGGGGTAGCGCATCATCTCCTTGATGCGCCGTGCGGCGCGCCGGAAGCGGGATTCCTGCTTGCCGCGGTGCGAGCGGAGCACCTGCACCGCCTCGTCCTTGGCGAGGTCGATGGCCGCGTAGATATCCGCGCCCTCGAAGGTCGTGAAGATATTCTTGCCGGCGATATGCAGGTTGAATTCCGCGCGGAAGACGTCGCCCGACTTGTGGTGCTCGGTCGTCCGCGCGACTTCCACGTAGAGATCGGCGCTGGTGTCCTCCTTGGGGATGAGCTTCTCCAGGCTCTGGGCGCGCTTGCGGATGTAGTCGTCGAGGCGGGGGATAAGCTCCAGGTTCGTCGCTTTGATATGGAGGTTCATGGCGCTATTTTAGCATGCTGCGGTCTACGTTTTGACGTACGGCCTTCCCTATTCTTTCCCCGGGGCGTAGTGCTTCTCCAGATACTCCGCGATATCCTCCGATTCGTACATCTCCACTCCCCTCTCCGTATCCACGAGGTAGGGCACCTGCCGCTTCCCCCCGCGGGCGACGAGTTCCGCCGAGATGGCCGGATCGGCTATGTTCCGCTCCTCGAATTTAAGGCCGAGCTCATCGAGCTTCCGGAGCACGGTGGCACAGTAGCCGCAGCCGGTCAGGGTGTAGAAGATGAGCATTGCAGGTTTTTAGATATATGGCATAGTTTACCTCAGCACAGCTCCCAAGGCGAGGTTTCCCATGACTAGGTACTGCGAGTGCGGCAGACCGGTCATCATTCGCGTCAATGGGAAGTACTTCACCCCCAAAGACGACGGTCACGACCAATGCCGCCAATGCTGGCGAAGCGAGGTGGACTCCCAGCGAGCTTCCGCCTTGTAGTCAGCCGAGATCGCGACCACCAGGGTCATCCATCCCTGGTGGTCGCTTCACTTTTAGAGCTTTTTTGCTATGATGCGTAACGTTCTTTCCAGAACAGAACATATTCCGCGGTAGCTCAATGGTAGAGCAGCTCGCTGTCGGCAGGCAGCTTTCCGTCGCAAGGCGGATCGAATAATTTCGGGATAACGGTGAACCCCCACTTCCGCTGCTTGCGGAAAGGGCAACACCGTGGGAACCCCTCCTTTGGGAGGGGGCGCCGTAGAGACTAGATACCGAAACTTCCCTCGAGGAAGATGATATAGTCCACGCCCGCAGTAATGCGAGATCAAGTGTAACGAGTTGGTTCCTGGTTCGAGTCCAGGCCGCGGAGCTTGTCAGAAAAAATCGCCTTCGGGCGATTTTTGCGTTACAAATAAGACATGAACATGTTCAAGCCCACTAAGGCGAAAACCGTCGCAGAGTATATCAAAGCAGTCCCTGCGGAGCGCAGGGATACGATACTCGCTGTCCACGATTTCATTCGGAAAACCGTGCCGAAGCTAAAGCCCCACTTCGCCTACAACATGCTCGGGTATGGCTCCTTCCCCTACACAAACTACAAGAAGGAATCCATCACCTGGCCGGTCATCGCGCTCGCCAACCAGAAGAACTATGTGAGCCTCTACGTCTGCTCGATAGATGCCGGACAATACGTGGCAGAGAAGTACAAGAAAGAGTTAGGCAAAGTGAGCGTGGGCAAAAGCTGCATTCGGTTCAAGAAACTCGAGGATCTGAATCTTCCTATGCTCAAGAAGGTGCTCATGACGGCCGCCAAGAATCCAGGACTCGTGCGCGACTGACCGCCCGCGGCCATGGTAATGTTTTTGATATGAATATCCTTAAATTATCCGGTTTCGCAGTCCTGATCATGCTCGGCGTGTTCATGGTGGTATACGGCGAACATGACGATAGCCCCGGAGGGCAGCTCTTAGGATTGATAGCAGTCATTATCGGTATTGTGGGCGTCATAAGGAGCAGGAAGAAAACTTCTTAAATAAGAACTGACTATGATCGATAAACGCTGGCTAGCATTCGCAGTACTTTGCCTTGGCGACCTCATGATCGTGCTCGACATGACGGTGGTCAATGTCGCCCTCCCTTCTATCAAAGAAGCGCTCGGATTTTCCGACGCCGCGCTCGTGTGGGTGGTGAATGCCTACCTCCTTACCTTCGGCGGCTTTCTCCTTCTCGGCGGGAGGCTCGGCGATCTTTACGGACAGAGGCGCCTCTTTCTCGCAGGACTCGGGATCTTCACCGCCGCCTCGCTCCTCTGCGGTATCGCGGATTCACAGACAACCCTCATCGTCGCCCGCGCCATACAGGGTGTCGGCGGCGCCATCGCGAGCGCCATCGCCCTCGCGCTAGTCATCAATATGTTTCCTGATCATGCAGAAAGGGCCAAAGCCATGGGTATCTTCGGATTCATCATGGCGGGCGGCGGCTCCGTAGGAGTGCTCCTCGGTGGCTTCCTGACCGCGATAGACTGGCACTGGAATTTCCTCATCAATCTGCCTATCGGCGCTGCTGTGTACGTCGCTTCGCTCTATCTCCTACCCGCGCTGCCGGGAGCCGCCAAGGGCGAGCGTTTGGATTATTGGGGAGCTATCGCGGTCACCCTATCGCTCCTCCTCGCCAACTATGCCATCATCGGTGGGAATGCCGCCGGCTGGACGTCGCTCCAGACGCTTCTCCTGTTTGCAGGAGCAGCAGCACTTTTTACGCTGTTCGTCTTCATCGAAACGCGCGCGAAGCATCCTCTCATGCCGCTCTCCCTATTCCGCTTGCGCAATCTCTCGGTAGCCTCCATCGCGGGGGTCCTGTGGGCAGCGGCGATGTTCGCATGGTTCTTCTTTTCCGCCCTCTACATGCAATCGGTTCTTGGCTACAGCCCCCGGGAAGTCGGCCTCGCCTTCCTGCCCGCAAACATCATCATGGCGATTTTCTCCGTATGGCTTTCCGCCAAAGTCGTCATGCGTTTCGGCGTGAGAATCCCTATCGCTCTGGGGCTCGGCCTCGCGAGCCTCGGGCTTCTCCTCTTAGTGCGGGCACCGCTTGATGCTTCGTTCTGGATCGACATATTCCCGAGCATGGTGCTTCTCGGCCTCGGCGCCGGCATGGCATTTAATCCTGTTCTCCTCGCCGCAATGGGCGGTGTGCCGGAGCATGAATCGGGGCTTGCTTCGGGCGTCGTCAACACGGCATTCATGATGGGCGGAAGCGTCGGATTGGCCGTCCTCGCCAGCACCGCGTCGTTCTCTACAAGCAAAGCCCTCGCATCGGGAGCATCTGCACTCGAAGCGCTCAATAGCGGCTACCACATCGCCTTCTTGATCGGTGCCATATTCGCCGGTATCGCCGCAGGACTCGGGTTCTTGTTAAAAGAGAGCTCGGGGGAATCGTCGCCGCATCCGGCGCACTAGGCCTTGCACAAAGTCAGCGATGCGGACACCCCGCCCAGCAGCAGGGCCGGCGCATGCCGGATTTCATCTTCGAAAGCGCCTTCCCTATCCTGATCCCCCGCGTCTCCGCACGCTTCCCCGAGGTGACCCAGCAGATCCACTCGTTCTGCGCGAGCGGGGTGATGTCCTTCCACACTGAAAGCGCGGCAGGGACGGAGACAAGCGCCTTTCGTAAATCAGCTGGCATGCTGTGCACGGCGCCCTGAGTAGATGCTTTTTTCTTCATTAAGGTCATTTACCAATGCCTGTAGGAGACTGACAGGACGGACGTCATAGTTTAATAATAGCTAATCTAAAAACAAATGAAGCGATTCTTCGTGTTGTACATGGCGAGCGAGGGTGATTTCAAGAAAGCGATGAGCGGGATGGCGGATGTGACCCTCGAACAGCGGAAAGCCGGCATGGAGGAGTGGAAGGAATGGATGCAGAGCAAGGGAGGAGTCGTCGACATGGGCGCGCCGCTCGGCAAGACCAAGCGCGTCACGCAAAGCGAAATCTCGGATATGCGGAACGAGATTGGAGGCTACTCCATCATCGAAGCAGAGAGCCACGAGGAAGCCTCCGAGAAGATGAAGGACAGCCCGCACTTCAAGATGATGCCGGGCGGCTGGATCGAAGTGATGGAGATTATGCCGATGTAACTAGCGACCGGCGATCCACAGGATGACGTCGCCGAGGAGCGTGTCCTCGAAGAAGAACAGGACGATGCTCACAGCGAGAGCAGTAAGCACTGTCGAGCCGATGATGAAGCCTGCGCCGTAGATGATGCCGTTCCGCAAGACGTACCAGACGGACGCCTGATTCTCCACCCTCTCATTAAGCTCCTCCAGATTGCGGATGATCTGGTCGCGCTGTGATTCAGTGCCTTCGTTCATCCTTGAATTATACCAGTAAGACCGCTCTCCTGCGGGCGTCTTTTTACTATGCTAAAAGCCACTATCCTCCTCGGAACCCTCAAGCCTGAGGGCGGCGAGGCTTTCTCCAATACCAAGGTGCTCTCCGAGATTCTCTGCGACGCTCTCGCGGAGGGCGGAGTGGAGAGCGAGATACTTCGCCTCACCGAGTATCGCATCCCTCCGGGAACGAGGAGCGATATGGGAGTGGGAGACGAGTGGCCCGCCATTCTGGCAAAGCTCGTGCGCTCGGACATCATCATCCTCGCGACGCCTATCTGGTGGGGCGGGCATTCCTCCCTCATCCAGCGGGTCCTCGAGCGCCTGGACGAGCTCAATGATGAGATCGTGCAGACGGGCAAGTCGGAGTTCCTCAACAAGGTCGGCGGCATGGTCATCACCGGAGCGGAGGACGGCGCGCAGAACGTCATCGCGACCCTCGCGAACTTCATGGTATGGAACGGGCTCACCCTCCCTCCCGCCTGCTCCCTCTCGTATCTCGGCGGCCAGAAATCTAAGACGGCGGAAGGATTCAAGAAGGAACTGCTGGAACTCCCCTACATCGTGGGAATGGCTACCACCATGGCCCACAATCTCGCCTTCATGGCGCGGCTCCTCAAAGACCATCCCCTCCCCGTCCAGGAGAAGAACAGCCAGGCTCTCACGGAGAATGTGTCTGTGGGAGAGAATCCTTCGGCATGACGCAGAAGACCGGTAAGCGCCCTTTGCCGGGCACGTCTCAGTGGATATGAGACCCGCCTTAGTTGCAGCCGCCCTTCTCCTCCTCGCCCTCGGCGGCGGGTTTTATCTATGGAAGGAGGGCAGCGCTCCGATCGTCTCTGAGCCTCTGCCTGTGGCCACGAGCACGCCGAGCACTCCCGCCGCAACCTCCACCCCGCCCGTCGTCTCTACGCCGACCTCTACCCCGCCTATCGTCGTCACCCCCACCACAACACCAACAAACTGGACCGAGATAGTCTGGGCGGACAGGAGCAAGAAGCAGGTCGTCTTCACCTTCGACGGCGGCGCGGGCAGCCATTCTATCGACGAGATCATCGCAACGCTCAAGAAGCACGGAGTGACAGGCACCTTCTTCGTCACCGGCAAGTGGGCCGAGCAGAACGCCACCTCTACGAGGCGGCTCGCCGCAGAAGGGCATGAGGTGTTCAATCATACCTACGATCACTCCGACCTCACCACCCTCTCAAGCGCGCAGATAACAAGTCAGTTCGCCCGCGCGGAATCGAGCATCTCCGCCCTCACCGGCAAGACGACCAAGCCCTACTTCCGGCCGCCCTACGGAGCGCGCAACGCCGCGGTCCTCGCCGCCGCGCGCCAGGCAGGCTACCGCTCCGTCTACTGGACCGTGGACGCGCTCGACTGGAAGCCGGGCATCACCGATCAGGAAGTGCGCACGCGCATCCTCTCGAACCTCGCTCCGGGGACCATCTACATGATGCACATCGGGGACGACATCACCGGGCGTATACTCGACGACATGCTCACGGAGATCAAAGCCCGGGGCTACGCCATCGTGCCTCTCACCAAAGCCCTTTGACACCGTGTGCATAAGAGGAAGCGCGGACTCCGCGCTCCGTGCTATGCTCAGATCGTTTATAAGCAACTTATTTAACATGAAGCAGAAAACTTTCAACACGGTAACGGGAGCTATATTCGCGGTCGTGGCGGTGGTGCATCTCTTGCGGGCGATCAACGGCTGGGAAGTCAGCATCGACACCTTCGCCGTGCCCATGGCGGTGAGCTGGCTCGGCATCCTGCTCGCGGGATACCTCGCATACTGGGGCCTGAAAAAGCTCAATTAAACCCGGAACTGGCACAAGCCCTGACACTCCCCCAGGAAGGGGGGAGTGTTCGTTTTTATACGAGCCTTCCCGAGCGTAAGGCGCGGGTGCACCCGGCGTCTTCAGATATATAAGAAGTAAATGATCGCCTATGATATCCAACGAAACCGCCGCAAGACGCTCCGAAGCCCTGCTCAGATACTCCTACGGGCTCGTCCTTATCCTCATCGGCCTCGATAAGGTGCTCGGGACGGACCTCATCGTCGAATGGATCGGGTACGTGGGGCCTCTCGCGCAGAGCGTCCTTCCTATCGATCCCGCGACCCTCGTGACCGTCCTCGGCGCCGCCGAGATCGCCGTCGGCCTCATGTTCTTCACGCCCCTCGTGAAATGGGCCGCGTATATCTCGATCGCGGTCCTCGCAGTGATCATCGTGAACCTCATCGACATGGAGCTCTACGACATCGCTGCGCGCGACTTCCTCATCGCCCTCGGCGCCCTCGCCCTCACCTTCCTCGCTGACGCGCGGAGAGTATAAATACGATCTATGGAACACAGACACTGCATCACCTGCGGCATGCCCTTCGAAGGGGCGCACGCGAACGATATCGGCCTCGAGACTCCCGAGGGGCCGGTCTGCAAATATGACTCCGAGAACGGGAAGGTGAAGAGCGGCAAGGAGATCTTCGAGAGCGGCGTGATCTTCTTCGAGAATGCGGCGGCGGAAGGCGACCACCAGCTCGCCCTGCGGCTCACGCGGAAGAACATGAAGATGCTCCCCTACTGGCAGAAGCGCCCCTTCCCGGAACTCGAAGGCAGAGAGGCTACCGAGGAAGAATTCGCCACGGCGATGGCGAGGCTCTGAATCATCCTCCCAAGGAAAACCCCCGCCAGCGTGCTGGCGGGGGTTTTCTGCCTTGGATAGGGGGCGATTTGACTTGCAGGCAAGAGGTCGATAACGTGAGCTGAGCAGCAGGAGACACGAATGACCGCAGACGACAGGCTGAGTAAGCTGAATGAGGATTTTGCCGCCGAAGGCGGGAAAGTCCGAGAGGCCCTAGGAGTCATCATGAACTCCCTCGAGCACGCGCATAGCCGCCGAGAATTAGTGGAACGGCTCCGGGAGCGGACCGCCGTGCTCGAGGCCGAAATCGCGAACGAGCGCCTTCCGGAGACTGTCTCCACAGTACTCAGGAAGGACACGACCTCCGACGATATCGGCAGAGCCGAGCAGTCGCGTGTCGTAACAGATAACCTCTGGCCGTAAGCGAGACACCTTGGTTCCCGGCAGCAAGCTGCCGGGAACCATTCTTTTTAATAAGAAGGGGTATATTCCCTACGCGTTCCGCTCGAGGAAGCTCGTCATGTCCGCGGCGAGCGCATCCTGCTCCTTCTTGGTGAGGGCTTCCCGCGCCTTCAGGAACATGTCTCCCTCCTCTTCCTGCACGTGGTGCTCCACGTTCTCCTTGAGGACGGCGACCTGCGCGTCCCACTCCTCCGCGGTCGGGTCAAGCCCGGATATTTCGGAGAGCATGGTCTTCACGAGCTGGTGCTCCTCCGCCGCCTCGAAGGCGAGATCGCGCGTCTCCTCCTTCTCCTTGAGGAGCGGGTAAAGGGTGTTCTCTTCGAGCTCCGCGTGGAGGGTGAGGGCGTCCTTGAGGCGGGTGAAGAGCTCGGTCCGCTCGGCATCCGCTCCCGCGCTCGTCTCCCCTATCTTCCGGAATATCTCGGAGACGTAGGCATGGTTCTCCTCGAGGTGCTTGAAGGGGTCCGTCACGTTGGTTTTTTCTATGGCCATGGTTTTTGAAGGTTATGCGGCTAAATCCGATATGGAAGCGAGGACGTCCGGAGGGCGCTCCCGTGACAAGGTCACTTCCGCAGGTATTTCCGATCGAGCGCCCGGATGACCCCTTCCCCCTCCTTCGGATCCATTCTCGCAAGCATCGCGTCCATCTTCGCTTCCATGCGCTCTTCTCCCTCGCGCGATTGCGTAGAGCCCACATAGAAGAGGTACGCGAGGCCGGCGACCTGCCACATGAGCTGGAGGAATTCCGACTGCCAGTTCTCGAGGGTATCCCGGAGGACTTCTACCAGATAAGAGCCTCTCTCCGCAGGGAGGCCGTGCGCCGCCTGCTCATCCACGAAAGCGTACCAGGCGAAGATCCAATGACCGGCGAGGCTGAATACGAAGAAACCGAGCGTAATCCAGAAAAACGAATACTTATGCCATACGGTATCTTTCACCTAAGCGATGACTCATAAGACCGCCTTCCCTTACCACGCGAAAGCCGCGGAACCTCTCGGCTCCGCGGCTTAGGATCGAGACCGAGCTAGCCGCGTACCGCTTTCACGATGCCGATGAGGACGCAGGCACCGAGGAGTGCAACGAGGAAGCTGTAGATATTGAAGCCGGAGACATCCCCCTGTCCGAAGAAGCTCATGAGCCAGCCGCCGAGGACGGCGCCCACGATACCGACGATGACGTTCAGCATGATGCCCTGCTGAGGGTCCGTCTTCATGATGAGAGACGCTACCCAGCCTACCAAGCCTCCGAAGATGATCCAAAGAAGTATACCCATAATGTTGTGTTGCGATTTAACTTTTAATTGCCCTCTGCCCGCGGGCCTCGATCCAGCGCCCCCGAGCGGCCTTCAAGACTCACTTCGTCTTGAAGGTCAAGCGCTCTCCGCGGACGACGCCTTGGCTGTTCTGCGCCACCGCGCGGAAGTAGTACGTCGTATTCGGCGCGAGGCTCGAGACGTCCGTCTCCACCTGCACCGCGTTCGTCCCGGGCCCCGCGGATTTCTGCCCGGTGGTGCTGAGCAAGACGGACCCGAGGAGCGAATCCGTGCTGTACTCGAACCAATACGTCGTCTCGATCCCGTTCGGATCGACCGTCGCCCGCAGGGTCGCGGTGGTCGTGCCGACGTCCGTGGCGCTCCGCGTGGATACGGAAGGCGCCGCGGAGGCAGCCGGATTATCCGTCCGGAAATTGAGGATCGCGCCGTTCACCGTGCCGAACTGGTTCTGCGCGTTGAGACGGAAGTAGTGGGTGGTCCCGGGCGCGAGGTCGCCGAGCGCGACGGAGGCCGCGAGCCTGCTTGCGCCGCTCCCCACCGCGGTGAGCGCCGAGACATTGCCGAGGCTCGGCGTCGTGCCGTACTCGAACCAATAGCTGGTCGCCGCCTGATTCGGATTCACGGAACCGTTGAGGGTCGCGGCCGTCCGCCCGACGCCGCTTGCGGCACTCGTCTGCACCGAGGGCGCCTGCCCTACGGGAGGCGGAGTGCCGACCGTCGTCTTCATCGTCTGTATGGCGCCGGAGGTCTTCCCCTTCGCATTCTCCGCGACGAGGCGGAAGAAGTAGGTGGTGTCCTTGGAGAGATTGGTGATGAAGCCGGGAGCGGGAAGCGTCCGCACTCCGGAGCCGATGCTCTGATTCGCGCTCTTCTGACCCAGATTTTGGGTCGTGCCGTACTCATACCAATACGTGGTGAGAGCGCCGTTCGGGTTCACGCTGCCCGAGACGACGGCGGTGGTATCCGTCATGGCCGCGCTCGCATTCGTGGTCACGGAAGGCGCGCTCGGCTCTGCCGCAGGCGTCGGTACGGAAGGCTCCCCGTTAGTCCCTCCGCTGCTCGTGTTCACGCTCCCCGAAGGGGTGGAGGTAGCCGTCGGAGAGAAGAGTCCCGTATCGCGCGTCAGGAAATACACAAGTCCCCCGATGATGGCAATCGCCGCTATTCCGCCGACGATGGTTGTAGTGCTGTTCATGGGTGTGGGTTTAAATTTTTAGACTACTCCTGCTGGTTGAGCTTGCTCGCTGCCTCCGGAGTGGAGACAGGCTTCCCCATGAGGAAGAGCTTGATGATGCCGATGGCGATGAGCCAATAGACGAGCATCGCAAGGAGCGTGGTCCATTCGAACACCGACCCCTGGACGCTCGTGATGCGGAAGACGTTCAGGAAGGGAGCCACGAAAGGATAGGTCACGCCATAGATGAAGCTGGTGAAGCCCGCCTCCGGATTCGCTCCCAAGAGCTTGAGGACGAAACGGAAGGCGAGGAGCGCTTCGAGGAGGCCGAGGAGGTACCATACGATCTGCGTTCCCCGATAGAGAGGCCGCGTCCGCGGAGAGGTGTAGGATGATTCCATAAGCCGTAGGTATTAATTACCGGCATGGGCTCATGCCGATAGGCACAGGCGGTGACGTACGGCTCTATAGCCTCTTACTGGGCCTTAGAGGCCCTTACACTTCGGGCAGCGACACCCCTTCGGTTTGATGTGTTCGTCGAAATACTCTTTGCCGTAATCATAGAAAAGCTCCTCCCCTGCCTTTATATTCCGCCGCGCCATGATGAATACCCTGCCCTGCCGTATCTCCGCTTCGCAGTTGGGGCGGCAGGAATGATTGATGTAGCGGGCCAGGTTCTCCCGCGAGCGGCCGTCGATCGTCTTCCGGGAATGTATCTCGAAGAGGTACTTGCTGTTGTTGGTGTACTCCTCTTCCTTGGAGATGACTCTCCCGACGTACTCCGCGACGCACTCCCCCTTCCGTATCGGGGAATAGGTGAAAAGGCCGACGCCCGCGCCGGAGCGCTGCGGCTTCAATAGGAAATTCCCCGGTTCAAATTTCGGTTTGCGAGTCACAGAAAACAAGACGCACATCCTAACAAAAACTTATAAAAAGAGAACCCCGCGGCGAACGCGGGGTTCAATCTATTAACACTCTCCTTCGAGGTCAGGCGAGTTTATCCGCCTCGATGCGGGTATAAGCGCCCTTCTCGAGATCGAACACATGGGCGCCGTAATCGAGATGCCTGACATCCGGATTCGGCAGCGCGCTCCTGAACTGGTGCGCCATAGCACCGAGGTGCTCATGAGCGACGGCTATGATGAAGGAATGCTTCCTCCGCCACCGATTGATCAGCTCAAGATAGTAGTCCGTCTTGCCATCGGGGCCGAAGCCAGGGCGGGTGATCACCTCCCCGCCGAGGACCTCCTGGAAGATCCCTGCGGTCTCCGCCGCGCGCTTCCACGGCGAAGCGGTGATGAGGGGCGGCACGCCTTCGGGGAACATCTGCCGGAGCGCCTCCGCAAGCTTACGGACCTTGGTAACTCCCTCTGTGCTCAGTGGAGGGTCGTTGGGATCGCTCGCATAGCTCGCTATCCCGTGACGAGAGAAGACGACAGCTTTCATGACACAGCTCCCTGAGGACTCGCTGCGCCTAACTTGCATCAAAGGACAAACGCCGTCAACTCCTACCTCCTCTCGAAATGCCTGGTCTCGTGATAGAGCCCGTAATCCGCGGTCAGCTCTTCCCCTGGTTCTATGTCCCGCGCTGCAACAAAAGTCTCCCCTCTGTCCGGCGTCGCCATGTTGGGAGTGTCGGAGTGATTCAAAAAGTAGGATTTATCGATCGCGTCGATCCCGTAGCTCGGCACGTAGTAGACGCCGTCCTGGAGGGCGCAGAAATCCCGGACCAGGCGCTTGGCCTCCTCCGGAGCCTCATAGCTTTCGAATTCCGCCTCCGATATCCGGAGCACGTCCGCGAAGGGGTCGCAGTTCTTGAAGGGATCCGTACCCTTCGGGATGGGGCGTATGGCCACCACGCCGACGCCGTGCTCCGTGACGCCGAGGCGGCAATAGACGTCCCGCAAGGAAGCGAGGAATTGCTTCTTGTTCATGGGCTCATCATACGCGAAAGATGCCGTCTCCCCGAGGGAGACGGCATCTTTCTCTCTATAGCACTTGATCTTATTTCGCCTTGCCGAGGATGCTGAACATGCCCGTGCCGCACTTCTCGCAGGAGCCCTTCATGGCGCTGCGGCCGTTCTTCATGGTGATCTTGCTCGCCCCCTTCATGCTACGCTTCGCCTTGCACTTCACGCAATACGCTGTGTCTGCCATTTCTATAAGCTTAAAGGAATACCGCCTAAGTGTAGCCTGGAATACGAGCGCGGCAAGGAGAGTGCGGGGATAACTTGCCTCCCTCAGTACGCGTGGCAAAATGGCCTTATGGAGATCAAAAACGATCAGAACCTCTGGAACTTCCTCTTCAGCCTCCTTTTCCTCGCGCTCCTTGCGGGCGCCCTCTTCATCCTCTACAGCGCGCGGGGCGACCTGCCCCAGGCGATCTCGCTCGCAGACTTCCTCTTGATCGCGCTCGCCACTTTCCGCCTGACCCGCCTCTTCGTGTACGACCGGATCACCAAGTGGTTCCGCGACCTCTTCCTCGATAGCCAGGAGAAAATCCTCGACGGAGTGACGTACGTCGAGCGGACCGCTCCGGAGAACGGCCCGCGACGGACCATCTCCGACCTCCTCGGCTGCCCCTGGTGCATCGGAGTCTGGTTCGCCCTCTTCGCCTCGACCCTCTACTTCCTCACCCCCTTCGCCTGGTACCTCATCCTGGTGCTCGCGCTCTCCGGGCTCGCCACCCTCATCCAGCTCTCCGCGAACCTCCTCGGCTGGAGCGCCGAGCACAAGAAGCTTTCGACCGAAGAGAAGGAGCGGATGATCTGATGCCCTCCCTCACCCTCCGCTTCACCAAGGTCTCCGCGACGCACCACCGCTTCGAGTACGTGCGGGAGGACGGCTCCGGCGAGAGCGTCGAGCTCGAGAGCAAAAGCTTCCTCTTCCACGACTTCATCCACCTGGCGCTCGAGAGCGAGGCCGGATTCACCCGTTCCTTTTTCGGCTCCCTGGCCCGCGGCGGGAAATACGATGCTCTGGCCCCAGAAGGTATGGGCGGAACACTTAGGGACGAACGCGCGGTCACCGAGCGGCTCGTCGGCGGGCTCACCGGCGTAGTGCGGGACGCGGCGACGCCCGCTGAATTCCTCTCCGCGATGCGAAACGCCTTCGACGCATATCACGAGCCGATACCGGAGTGGCTCACCCAAGACCTCGTCGTACGCACGAAGGAGCGCTTCCGGAAGATCTGGGGGGAATGGAAAAGCCTCCCTTTCGGGGAGACTTTGGAGCTCCGGTTCGAGGCCTGATTTTCTAGTAAAGCTCCAGCGTCGAGAGGACCGACGAGAAATCCTCTATGATTGGATCCTCCGGCGAGAAGTAGGTGACGGTCGCTTTGATGATGTTGTCCTTGTGCGCGAAGACGAAGGCGTTCGCTTCGTAGAGACCACTGTGGCGGTAGAAGATCGCCGGCACTCCCGCGAGCGTCGTCTCCTCATACGTGCCGTCGCCGAGCTTGAAGTTCGAATTCGCGTTCCCCTTTACCCAGTCGAGGATCTCGGTCTTGTCGAGATCGTTCTGGAAGACGTCGAAGGAGATGCTGATCGGGCCCTCGCGTCCCGGAGAGAGGCCGGCGCGAAGGTTGCGATTCTCCTGAGTATCCTCCACGAGGTCGATGCGGTAGTGGCCGCGCTGCGCCGTGCCCACTTCGTCCTCCCACACCATGTAGCGCGCCGGGTAATCGAAGCTGAGGCCGGCCTCCGGCGCTTCGTAGTGCTTCGTGCCCTGCGGCTGCGCCGGAGACATCACCGTCGGAGGCGCGACAGGGCGATCGTTCGCTCCCCACGGTACGAGCGAGGTGAACATGAGGATGACCACGGCGAGAGCCGCTATGACCGCGATGCCGAGAGCGATGTGTTTCTGCATATGCAAATTATACCCCGAGCGATAGCGGATAAGAAATACGAGATGTGGATGCGGGATTCTAGCGGATAGTGGAGGTCTTCCCCTCTCCCGAGAGGCGCGCTTCGGCCTTCGGAGCGGTGGTCGTCGCCGTGGTAGTCGCCGCCTCATTCTGATTGCGGTACCAGACGACGAGGCTGATGACCGCAAGGAAGATGACCGCGCCCGGCGCCGCGTATCCTCGGGAGAAGCCTTTCATAACCGTATTCTGACACACCCGCAGAGCCGCCGCGAACCTCCTTATCCCCTCTCGGGATCCGCGCGGAGGAGTATACTCTATCCATGGAATCCCTCCTCGCACAGCTCTCCGCGACTTCTCTCGGACAGTACCTGATCTTCTTCGGCGTGGGCTTTTTCCAGGATCTTCTCATCACCCTCTACTATCAGGCCATCTCCAAAGACTACCCCTTCCGTTCCGGGTTCCTCTCCTTCGTGGTGACCGTCGTTGGTATCCTGGTCCTTTACGAGATCCTCGGCGACTTGGAAGGACAGCAGCTCGGCATCATCCTCGCCTACGCTCTCGGTAACGGCGTCGGCACCTACGTGGTGGTGAAGGGTAAGCACTTCAAGAAGAAGGGGCATCTCCTCGAGTTCTTCATGACGCTCTTCCGGCAGGACAAGACCAAGTAGGAAAAGCAAAAACCCGTCCTTCCGGACGGGCTTTTGCTTTGCAGCGAGGCTTAGTAGCCGCCGCGGCCACCCATGCCGCCGCCATATCCGCCGCCGCGATTCATGTCGCGGCGAGGAGGACGATCGGTGAGAGGGCGGGCTTCGTTGACGGTGATGGTGCGACCGCCGAGGTCGGTGCCGTTCATCGTCTCGATCGCCTTGTCCGCTTCAGCGTCGTTCGGCATGGTCACGAATCCGAAGCCGCGGGAGCGGCCCGTCATCTTGTCCATCACGATCGAAGCGGCTTCCACCGCGCCGATCTGGGCGAACGCATCGCGAAGCTCGGCGTCCGTCGTAGAGTACGGCAGACCGCCGACATAGAGTTTCTTTGCCATCGTAATACGTGTTGAATTCTAAAGTAGTGCGACCTCTCTTCGAATCCAAAACGATGGCGCGAGAAACCCTCTCCCAACGCGGACCTAGCGAGAATTACTACTCCCCTCGGGTATACCACTCCCCGCGCCCGAGAGCAAGCCCGCCTCTCAACAGGCTTGGTGGGAGCGGTAACATTTGCTACTATTCCGCCTATCCATGGCCGACCTCCCGCCCCTCTCCACCGAGCCCTACAAGGGCACCCGCGACTTCTACCCGGAGGACATGTTCGTCCTCAATCACATACTGGGGGCCATGCGCACGGTCTCCGAGCGCTTCGGCTACCTCGAATACGGCGCCTCCCCCCTCGAATCCACCGAGCTCTACAAGGCGAAGAGCGGGGAGGAGATCGTAAACGAGCAGACCTACACCTTCACCGACCGCGGCGGCCGCGAGGTGACGCTCCGTCCGGAGATGACCCCGACAGTGGCCCGCATGGTGGCCGGGAAGAGGCGCGAACTCGCCTTCCCCCTCCGCTGGTACTCCATCCCGAACCTCTTCCGCTACGAGCAGCCTCAGCGCGGACGCCTGCGGGAGCACTACCAGCTGAACGTGGATATCTTCGGGGTCGAGGGATCCGAAGCGGAGATCGAGGTCATCTCGGTCGCCGCCGGCATCATGCAGACCCTCGGCGCAAGGGACGAGGATTTCACCATCCTCCTCAATCACCGGGGGCTCATGAACGCCATGATGGCGGAGCTCGGCCTCTCCGAGGAGCAGGGCCGCAAGCTCTCGAAGCTCATCGACCGCAAGAACAAGATGGAAGCCTCTGCCTGGAGCGCGGTAGCGAAGGAGATCGCGGGCGAAGCGGCCGCGACCGCGGAGAAGGCTCTCGCGAGCGAGGACCTCGGGACTTTCCTGGAGCATCTCCCGGCGCTCGCCGCACACCCTGCGGTGACGGAGCTCGAAGAGGTCCTCCGCGGCCTCGCCGTCTCGGGCGTGCGCAACGTGCGCTTCGACCCCTCCCTCATGCGCGGCTTCGACTACTACACCGGCGTCGTCTTCGAGCTCTTCGATACCGCCCCGGAGAACCGCCGCGCGCTCTTCGGCGGCGGACGCTACGACGACCTCCTTTCCATATTCGGCGCGGACAAGCTCCCGGCCGTCGGCTTCGGCATGGGCGACGTGGCGCTCCGCGATTTCCTCGAGGTGCACGGCCTCCTGCCGGACTACCGCCCCGCCACTCGCCTCTACATCTGCCGCGCCGACGGCGCGCCCTCTGAAGCGATCATGGCTCTCGCCGCGGAGCTCCGCAGGGAAGGCGTTAATACGGCCGTGGACTTCACCTCCCGCAAGCTAGGCGACCAGATCGGTTCCGCCGACAAGCAGAGGATCCCCTACGTGCTCGTGGTCGGCGAACGCGAGCTTGAAAGCGGCACCTTCGCCGTGAAGGAGCTCGCCACAGGCACGGAGACCTCCCTCTCCCGCGAAGAGCTGCCTGCCTTTTTCCGCTAAGCTTCTTCCCCGGTAGCCTCCGTGCTACACTGTTTTTCTTCTGTTTTTATTTTTTGCATGAGAAAGATCGTCTTCGATATCGAGACCAAGAACATCTTCATGGACGTGGGCAAGAACGACCCCGCGCTCCTCGATATTTCCATCGTCTGCATCCACGACTCGGAGACGGATTCCTACGACAGCTTCTTCGAAGCCGATTTCCCGCGCCTCTGGAAGATCCTCGAGAAGGCCGATCTCCTCATCGGCTACAACTCCGACCATTTCGACATCCCCTGCCTCAACAAGTACTACCCCGGGGACCTGACGCGCATAAAGAGCCTGGACATCCTCAAGGAGATCAGAGCGGGCTACGGGCGGCGCATGAGCCTGGACCAGGTCGCGGAAGGCACCCTCGGCACAAAGAAGATCGGGCACGGCCTCCAGGCGATCCGCTGGTGGAAGGAGGGCGACCTCGACAGCCTCCGCAAGTACTGCCTCGAGGACGTGCGCATCACCAAGGAGATCTACGATTACGCGCGCAAGAACAACAAGCTCTATTTCCGGGAAGGTGGGGTGAACAACGAGATAAAGCTCGACGCGTCTAAGTGGGAGACTGCGGAGAAGAGCGCGCTTACCTACACCCTGCCGTTTTAAAGCTTGACTACGTCAAGAGAAAGAATAAGGTATCGCTAGCCAACACCGAAAAGAGAGGCAGAAGGAGGAGACATTGGCAAAGAAGCTTAAAAAGGCGGTCCTGAAGGGGCCGAACTACAAGAGAACGCCGTTCCGTCTGGCGGTCTCCACCGAAACGAATTCGGAAACGGGAGAGCCCTGCCACTTGGATGTCGCCCTGGTAACCTGCACGCGCGAAAAAGAAGCGCAGTCATGCAAAGACAGCGGGCACTCTCTGCAATTCTTCCAGCAGCTTCTGGCGATCGACGGCGACGGGGTACGGATCCTTCAGCTCATAGGAGGCAACGTTGAAAACGATATGAATGACTTCCTGAAGCAAGCGCTTCTTCTCGGTCTGCAAGTCGGCATCGAGAAGCCCGAACTCGCCAAGACCCTTCTCAAGATCGCCTAGCATCTCATTTAAACAGCCGTCCCAAAACCGTCACGGAGGGACGGTTTTGCATTTTTACAACCAGAGTATCGCCACTACGAGAGCCGCGAGCGCGATGCGATAGTAGGCAAAGACCGCGAGGCTGTGCGTACGCAGATATTTAATCAGGAAATGTATCGCGGCGAGCCCGACGAGGAAGGCCGCGA
>DASPJT010000066.1:0-4377 GCA_035628455.1 Minisyncoccota bacterium | reverse complement strand
AACATGTTCTTGTAGATAGCGAGCTCGTTGTCGAAATCGACGCTCGAGGTTGGCTCGTCGAGGAGCACGATGTCCTTACCCTCGCAGGCGAGAAGCCCGCGGGCGAGGGCCAGGCGCTGCTTCTCTCCCCCCGAGAGGTTCACGCCCTTCTCCACGATGGAGGATTCGAGGCCGTGCGGGAGCCGCGCGACGACGTCCGTGAAGCGCGCCATGTCGGTGAAGACCCGGAGGTGCTGCTCCTTGTAGTCGACCCCGAGAGTGATGTTCTCGCGGATGGTGGTTGCGAATATCTCCGGGTCTTGCGGCACGAGCGCGATGGATTCACTGATCGCCGCGAAGCCTCCGGGCACGGGGCGGCCGTCGACCGTAAGCGAGAGCGAGCGCGGGTGGTAGAGGTCGCGCAGGAGCTTGAGGAAGGTGGTCTTGCCGCCGCCGCTGTCGCCAATGAGTGCGATGCGCTCTCCCCTCCTGATCTTCATGGAGACATTGTCGAGGTGGAGGTTCGCCCCCTCATCTGCATGGTAGGAGAAGGTGAGGTTCGAAACCGCGATCTCCGACCAGGAGCGCGGCAGCCGCTCTCCCAGGCTCTCGTCCGGAAGGAAATCCTTGGCAAGCTCCTCGGCATTCATGACCGAGGTCCTCTGCTGGACAATGTCTCCGTAGAGATAGGCGAACTTGAAGAAAGTATCTCTGATCTGATTGACGTACCCGTAAAGGATATAGATCGTCCCGGCGAGCACGGTCGCGCCGATGCCGACGCTGTAGAAGATGTACCAGGAGAGCACCGCCACCACCGCGAAGCGCCCGAGCACCGCAGCCGTGAACCACTTCCATTCGTTCACGATGGTGTTCTTCCGGTATTGCCCGTACGGTTCCTGGATCTGGGTGCTCAAGGAAGCGAGCACCAGGGACTTCACCCGGAGGACGATGATGGTGGTGATATTGCTGATGGAGTCGAAGACCTTGGCGGAGACCTTGTTCTCGATACGATTGACGATCTTGTAGCCCGGGATGAGCACTCGGTCGAAACGCATCATGAGGTAGAAGGTGAACACGGTGAGCGCAATGACGAGCACCGCAGAGCGCGTGTCATAGAAAAGGAGGGCGATGTAGGAAGCGCTGAGCAAGATGATCGCCTGAAGGAACTCGAAGGTGTGCTCGGAGAAGCGCGTGAGGGCGCGCGTGCCCTTGTCTATCTTGTCTATGGTATCGCCGGAGTGGTGGTCCACGTGCCACTCCATGGGAAAATCAGTGACTCCCCGCAGGAGATATTTCTTGTAATTCGCCCCGACGATGAAAGCGTTCAGGGTTTCGACCACCCGCGCTGGACCGTGGAAGCACCAGAAGAGGAGCTCGAGCAACATGAAAAGCCCCAGCCATCCGAGGAGATACCACAGATTCCCCTCGTGTATGCCCTGAACCTGGATGGTATTGAGGACCTTGCCGATGACGAGAGGCTCGAGCGCCCAGAGGCTGTTCGCCACGACGAAAAGGGAGATGTAGAGGACGACCCGGGGGCGGTTGCCCTCGGCGTACTGCCACATCTTCAGGAACAGATAGACAAGCGGATTGTTGCGTATGTTCATACAGCCTAGAGAGCCTTCTCCGCTTCGAGGAAGGCGTCAAGATCCCCTTCAAGGACCTTCTCCGCGTCATGCGCTTCGACACCGGTGCGGTGGTCCTTCACCAGCTTGTAGGGATGGAGGACATAAGAGCGGATCTGGTTGCCCCATGCCGCTTCTGTCGTCTTGCTCACGTAGAGTCCCGCCTCCTTGCTCTTCCGCTCCTCCTCTTCCCTCTTGTAGAGCTTGGCCGAGAGGAGCGCGAGGCCCTTCTCCCGGTTCTGCGCCTGGGAGCGCTCCGAATCCACATGCACCGCGAGCTTGGTGGGGAGGTGCACGATGCGCACCGCCGTCTCGCGCCGGTTCACATTCTGCCCTCCGGGGCCTCCCGAGCGGGTGAACTCCACGCTGATCTCCTCCTCCTTGAGCGCCGCCTTGTCCGCCTTCTCGAACTGCGGGATCACCTCCACCATGGCGAAGGATGTCTGCCGGAGCGCCTTGGCGTTAAAGGGCGAGAGCCGCACCAGACGGTGCACTCCCGATTCATTCTTAAGCGTGCCGTAGATGTTCTTGCCGTCGAGCTCCACGGTGACGCTGCGGTAGCCGCCGTGATCGTTCTCGCTCGCGGAGAGCGTGCGCATGCCCCAGCCGCGCCCCTCCGCGTACGCCTGATACATATTCAAAAGCATGCGGGCGAAGTCCTCGGCATCATCCCCGCCCGCGCCCGCGAAGATGGTCATAACCGCTCCCCCTTTGTCATAGGCGCTGCCGCCCTCGGCTTCCGCCTTGAGCGTCTGGAGTTCCTTGATGGCGGCCTGAGCCCTAGCCTTGTCTGCCCAGAAATCCGCCCCCTGCATGGCGGCTTCGAGCTCGGCTATGCGGGCTTTTTTCTCTTCGGCTGACATTCCCCCAAGTATACCTCGCAGGATTAGCTGGAAACAGAATCTTTGGAGCCAGAGGCCGGGATTGAACCGGCGACCCCGTCTTTACGAAAGACGTGCTCTACCAACTGAGCTACTCTGGCGTGCGCCGGCATATTATCACATAAACCTCGCGCTCCAAGCACTAGCGAACAACCACTTTTTGAGCCGAGACCCGGGATCGAACCGGGGACCTCATCCTTCGCTTACACTTCCTTTTCAAAATATAGAGGAAGGCTAGACTGTATCTTTTTCCGCATAGCGGAAACCCTTTGTCAGTCGTTCGGGCGCCGGGAGCGCCACGGTCTGAGCCAGACTTGGCCGTTAACCGTTATTGGGGATTCATTACAGCATTACTGCTGCAATGGGCAGGAGTCATTGCGACCCACCATGGATGTGCTCTACCGACTGAGCTATCTCGGCTTAACGTAACCGCGCCATAATAATACGATTCTTATAACTTTTCAATCGCGCCACAAATCAGGTTTCTAAGCTTGGTATTATTGAAATAAAGAGTCAAAACCCCTAAATCAGCTTTCCTCCGATACGTCCCTTTGTTACGACTGGGCGTTACAATGATTTTATAAAACTGGTCTCTAGTAATACCAAGTTCTGACTGCCAGATTGCCGCGACTTTCTCCGGCGAAAGATCATTAAAAATCTGAAGACCAAATCTTAATTTCTCCCTGTCAATCGAATAAATTTCTGATAAAAATCGGATGAATGTCCGGATAATCCTCGGGTCTGAGTTACCAAGACGAACGGAATTCTTATTGCTCTTAGTTCCTTCTCCCCAGTACAATCCTAGGCCGAGGCCATACAAAAACATATCCTGCCCACTAACGGGTAAATTAAAACTAAAAGGATTGCCTTCGGGATTCTTTTTTCGATATACCGCGGCAGATATGGTGCGTTTAGGGATTTCAAATTTACTCAACCAGTAATCAATCTTCGTGGGAGAGCATCCAAGTTTGTCGGCTATCTGCTTGGAAGATAGCTGCTGTTTAAGATAAAGATTCGTGAGTTTGGTCTTATGGAGCATCTTGATAGTGTAATTATACCATATGGGAACAAGACTCTCTTAGGATTAGTATAGCCCTTAGCCGCTTTCTCACCTACGCAAAAGACCGCCGGATGGCGGTCTTTTTATTGCGCGGCTGATGGGTGCTGACCCCACGACCTCTCGCGTGACAGGCGAGTGCTCTACCGTTGAGCTACAGCCGCAATGCACCCTAACTTACCTCAAAGAGAGTTTTCTTTCAACGAGTGCCGGAGAGTGGAGTCGAACCACTGTTTAGGGCTTATGAGTCCCTCGTTCTAACCGTTGAACTACACCGGCGCGCTCTTAAACTAGCAAAAATACCCCTAAAACAAAAGACCTCCGCATGCGGAGGTCTTTTGTCTGTCTTGTTGCGGGGGTCGGATTTGAACCGACGACCTCAAGGTTATGAGCCTTGCGAGCTACCGGGCTGCTCCACCCCGCTATATGCGATACCGAACCAGTATACTCGCACTTACGCCTCGCGCAAGAGCGTTATCAAATATAGTTGAATTCCTCAAACACCGCGCGGTAGAGATTGATCACCCGGCGCGCCTCCCGTTCGCCTAGCTCGAAGCCCGCGCCTTCGTGGGCGATCGCGTTCCGTATCTTATGCGCCTCCCAGGCCTGATCGAGCGTCGCGAAGGACGCCCGGCTCGCCGATTTTAGCCGCTCCCCCAGGTTGATGCCGGGGTAGCCGAAGCCGCGCACCATATCATCGAGCATGATATCCGCCTCTAGGACGGCGAGCCGCCAGTCACCCGGATTCTCCGAATTGATATGCCTCTCCACCACCTGCCACTTGAGGCTCCCGACCTTGGGCTCCTCGCGCGGCGCCGACGCCTCGGCTACGGGA
>DASPJT010000065.1:0-4601 GCA_035628455.1 Minisyncoccota bacterium | reverse complement strand
CATGGTGGGCAGATTGGTCTGGCCAGAGCAGTAGGCGCCGCCTGCCTTGCCCTTCTTCGGGAAGACGTCTATCTGTCCTGCCGTGAGGAAGCGATCGAGGATCGCGCCATAGGAAGCGTCGATGCCATAGAAGACATCGCGTACGGTCGCAAGCCCCTCTTCAAACGGAATTTTCTCTTCGGTTTTGCCTATCGGGGCGGCTCTGTCCGCATATTCCATATGCGGCAATCCGAGTGCCTTCTGCTTGAGCGCGTAGAAGCGATGGCTCAAGGGAAAGCCCTTGGTCACCGCCTTCACCAGGTTCTCGATGGCGCGCTCGTCGTTCTCGTAGCCGATGATTGTGGCGGAATAGGGCTTCTTGTAGCCGCGGAGCTCGTCGCTCACCTTCTTGTTCGCGGCGACCGCATTCATCTCCCCCTCCGCGAAATCGCCCACGCCGCGGAGCGCCTCCGTGACCATATTCCCGAGGGCGCGCCGCTCCTCCGTCGGGAGCATGGAGATTTTGTTCATGGCCCCCGCGATGGGCATCTCTTCCCCCTTGAAGGTGATGGTGAGCTTGCGCTGGGCCTTCTCCACGCCGTCCACCCAGAGCTCGTAGGCAGGCTTGTTCTTGAGGCTGAGGATCCGCTCCTCCGGCTCGGAGAGGTGGTACTTGGCGTTCTCGAAGGCGCTCGCGAGGAAGTAGCGGTAGGGCGCGAGGCGAGGGCTCTTGAGGAACTTCTTCTGGAGCGATTTCTCGATCTTACCGATCGCAAGTCCGAAGAAGATCACCTCGTTCCCTACCTTGGTAAGGCGGTCGGAGATGCGACTCAGGAGCGCTTCGGCTTCGCGGTTCGCGGAATCGAGTTCCTTCACGTAGTTCACGTACATGATCGGCTTCGGCGGGATGGACTCGAGCTTCTCCAGGTCCTTGAGCGCGGCGAGGAGCTTGCTCTCGTCCGTGAGGTAATCCGTCCTGCCTTTGTACTTCTTGGCGAAGGCGAGGACAGCCTTCTCGAGAGCGCGGGTATCCTTCTCTATCCCCGGATCCTTGAGGGAGGAGTAGCCATAGGACTTCAAATCCCATTCAGTCTGGTATTTCTTGAGCGGAGGGGTGGGCATGCGGTAGTAGATTGTGCGGTTCTTTTTATTTAAAAGCGATGAGGACGGCTCCGGCGGAGATAAGAAGGGCGCCGAGAGCCGTTTTGACAGTGAGCGCCTCCCCCAGGAAGAGCGCTGCGAAGATTATCACAAGGACGATGCTGAGGCGATCGATGGCGGAGACGCCGCTCGCGGTGCCCGTCTGGAGCGCCAGGAAGTAGAAGATCCAGGAGAGAGCGCCCGCGACGGCGGAGAGAACGATGAAGCCGAAGACCTTGGAGCCGAGGAACTCGCCGGAGAACTTGCTGAAGGACCCCGCGAACCAGGCGACTGGGAGGAGGAAGACCGTCATGACCACCGCGCGGAGGGTGGTGGCGAGGGTCGAATCCACCCCCTGCACGCCGATCTTACCGAAGATGGCGGTAGCCGCCGCAAGGACTGCCGAGAGAAACGCATAGAGCATCCACATATCAATCAAAAGGTTATGTGTCAGCAATTAAACACCTCCTTGGCGCGTTTGACCACGTTGTGATACTCGGTGACGATCGGGCTCTCCAAGCGGCGCTCGAGCACGTCGAGCACCTCGCGGTAGAACCACATCTGCTCCTCGATCGGCACGCGGAAGTTCTTCCAGATGCCTTCCCCATGCATCTCGAAGTCGGAGAGCGTGGTGGAGAGGTTGTGGATCTTGTCCGCCGCCGCGATCATGAGCGCTTCCGCGCTCGCCTCTTCGAGCGCGGCGACGTACGCGCGCTTGCGATCCTTCCAGGCGACCGGAGAGCCGTCCCGCTCCTTCTCCTCGGTGACTTCTGACACCATTCGGGCGACGCGCGGCCCGAAATCGGCCTCGAGCGCTTCCCGGGTATAGCCCGTGTCTTCGAGGGAGTCGTGAAGAAGCCCGCCGATGACCACGTCCTCGTCCTTGGCGTAGCTCGAGAGGAGCGCCGCGACCGAGAAGAGGTGGCTCACGTACGGGAGATCCCGTTCGGCCTTCCGCTTCTGGCCGTCGTGGAGGAGGCTCGCGGCCCGTATGGCAGCTTCTATGCGGGGAGTCAGATTCATGGAATTAATCTCGGTAAAAAGCCAGTTTCTGGAAGTCCTCTCTGAGAGTCCCCATCAGTTCCCGATTGTAGATGGCGGAAGCCGGGTGGTAAAGCGGCAGGATAGTGATGTCTCCGTAGGAAGCTGCTGCAGTGAACGCCTGCCCATGGAGCTTCCCGATCGTGTCTAATCTGTTCTCCAATCCGAACTTCTGCATGATGTAGACCATCGAGTAGCGGCCGAGAGTGGCGATGACTTTCGGCTGGATAATCTCGATCTGGCGGTCGAGGAAGGGCCCATACGCTTCAATCTCTTCCGGCAATGGATCTCTGTTCTGAGGCGGGCGATCCTTCACGATGTTAGTGATGTAGACCTCCTCTCGCGGGATGTTTGCGCTCGCAAGGAGTTCGTCGAGGATCTTGCCGGCTGCTCCGCAGAAGGGACGGCCGGTCTTCGCTTCGTTCCTGCCTGGCGCCTCTCCTACGAACATGATCTTCGCGTCATGGCTCCCCTCGCCGATCACCGGAAAATACTTGTTTTCGGTGCGGTAGCTGTAGAGCGGCGAAGACGCGAGGGCTAACACCTCGTCCCGTATCTGCCGCATTCTCTCTTTCTTCTCCGTACTCATATCCGCACCCCTTCCGCCCGGAGACGCGCGATCTTCCGCTCGATGCCGCCGTTGTAACCGCCGAGCTTCCCGTCCGAGCGCAGCACCCGGTGACAGGGCACCTTGGGATCCTGATTGCGGCTCATGATATTGCCAACGGCTCGGAATGCGCCGGGGCTTCCGGCCTTCAGAGCGACTTCCTTGTACGTCATGGTCTTCCCCTTCGGGATATCCTTGACCACGGCGCGCACCCGCTCCGCGAAGGAGATTTTCTTAAATTGAGACAGCCTTGAGCTCATAGGATGTTTTCTTAGCGAGCGCCTGCAGCTTCTTCCCGGCAGCCTCCCGGTAGGGGCAATATTCGCAGCGCTCTCCGATCTTCGGCAGGGTTCCGCTCTCGAGGCACGCCTTGATCTTGGGGAGCGTCTCGTCGATCCAGCCCGTCTCGCCCTCGCAGGGCACCAGGGTTATCTCGAACTCGAGCTGCGCATCGAAAGCCTCCTTGTCCTTGCCTGCGTTCGCGTACACGAAGTATCCCGTTTCCGAGACCGGAAAGCCGTTCTTGCGGAGGAGCCACTGGTATACGCCCATCTGCCGCTGGTACTGGGCTTCCCAGGAAGAATCCGCGAGGGTCTCGATGCGACCGTCCTTGGAGGTGGCCTTGTAGTCGACGACGATGAGCTCGCCCTCCGGGCTCTTCCAGATGTCGTCCACGGCGCCGCAGATGACGAGGCCGGTCTCCGCATCCTTGTATTCGACTCCCTTGAAATTGTCCCTCCAGAGATCCATCCGCGGGTCCGCGAGCGGCACCGCGTCCACTCCGTACGCCTTCATCAAAGGATGAGTGGAGCCGTTCGCGCGGTGGACATCGAATTCCTTCTTGAGGAGGGCGTCTACGGCGATATTGAGGGTGAAGGAGGGTCCGCGGGGGCGTCCGGTCCCCAGCTTGTTGTCCAGATAGAAGCAGCGGGGGCACTCTATGAAAAGGTCGATCTTGGAGCGGGAGAGGCGCCACTTCGGGCCCCCGTAGTTCCAATCCGGGCTGCGGTTCGGATTGTACATCTTGCGCTCGTCGGTCATCCGCCCACTATATCACTCCCGCTCGGGGAAAAGAAAAAACGGCCCGGGATGAGATCCCGAGCCGTTCAGGCCAGCTGTACCACCTAGCATCCACTAGCGTGGCCAGACGTATAACCTAAGTTCCTCCGGGACCTGCGTGGCAAGGCCGGCTGACTAAGGCTCAATCATTATAGCACACCTCCGTAGACATGTCTACTGCGAGAGGTTCTTCACGCTCCGCTCCACATACCAGAGAGCGGTGAACACGAAGAGGGTGAGGGCGGTCGCGATGACGGCGATGACGTAGAGGCGGAAGCCGACCGCGATGCCGATGGCAGTCGCGATCCAGATGCCGGTCGCGGTGGTGAGGCCGGAGAGGTGGTCATCCTTGAAGAAGATGACTCCCCCGCTGATGAAGCCCACTCCCATGACAATCGCCGCCATCACGCGCAGCGGATCGATGCCGGCGGAAGCGGGGAAGACTTCGAGCACGATCGAGGAGATGATGATCATGAGCGCGGAACCCATGGAGACGAGCGCATAGGTGCGGAGACCGGCCGCCTTGTGCGCGAGCGTACGCTCCAATCCGAGAGACATCCCGAGGAGCATGGCGAGCGCGAGCTGGAAGAAGATGACCGCGTCTGCGGGGGTGAGTATGGGCATAATGTTACGTTAGGCCTTAATTGTAACTCTTAAAAATGACTCGCGCACACCGCCTGGGCCTCCTCGAGCACCCTCCGTATCTTCCCCTGCGGAATGCCGAGCTGGGGGAGCTCCGCCTGGCGCTCCTCCAGGTTCTTGCAGAGCACGATGC
>DASPJT010000064.1:0-8292 GCA_035628455.1 Minisyncoccota bacterium | reverse complement strand
CAAGGGCAAGTCGCTCACCCCCGAAGAGGAGAACCGCATCCGCGCCGTGGTGGAAGGCTTCAAGATCGAGGGCGACCTCAAGCGCATCGTGGGCGCGAACATTAAGCGCCTCAAAGATATCAAGAGCTACCGGGGCAGCCGCCACGCCCGCAGGCTCCCGGTGCGCGGCCAGCGCACCAAGACGAACTCCCGCACGCTCCGCGGCAATGTCCGTAAGACCATGGCTTCGGGCCGCCGTAAGGTAGAGAAGACATAAACCGAATCCTTCATTCATATATGGGTAAGAAACGAGTCGTAAAAAAGAGCGGGGGAGAAGTAGACCAGGACATGCGCAGCAAGTCCCTGTCGAAAGCCGCTCGCAAGAAGGTGGATCAGGGCATCCTCTACATCCAGGCCACCTACAATAATACGAAGGTGCTCCTCGCGGATCGCGAGGGGAACGCCCTCATGGCCTCCTCCTCGGGGGCCCTCGGCTTCGCCGGAGCGAAGAAGGGCACGCCCTTCGCCGCCGCTAAGGTAGGCGAGCTCCTCGGAGAGAAGGCCTCCTCCATGGGCCTCCGCGAGGTGGACGTGGTGGTGAAGGGCGTCGGCGCCGGCCGCGAGTCCGCCATCCGCGGCTTCTCCTCGAAGGGGATCGCCGTGGCGACGATTCGGGACGCGACTCCCGTTCCCCACAACGGCCCGAAGCCGCCTAAGCCCCGCCGCGTCTAAACACATATGAAAATCGGCCCTAGATACAAAATAGCGAAACGCCTCGGCGCCCAGGTCTTCGACAAGACCCAGACGCAGAAGTTCCAGCTCTCGCTCGCGCGCACGGAAGCGAAGCGCGGCAAGCGCCGTGGGGGAGCGCGCTCGGACTACGCCAAGCAGTTCCTGGAGAAGCAGAAGGTGCGCATGACCTACGGCCTCACCGAGCGCCAGTTCAGGAACTACATCAAGGCGGCGGTGAGCCACGGCGGAGAGGATCAGGCCGCAGCCCTCTTCGCGCTCCTCGAGCGCCGGCTCGACAACGTGGTCTATCGCCTCGGCCTCGCCTCGAGCCGCCGCGGCGCGCGCCAGATGGTGTCGCACGGGCACATCGTCATCGGCGGCCGCAAGGTCACCATTCCGTCCTACCAGGTCTCTCCAGGAGACGTCTTCGCCATCCGCGAGGGCAGCAAGAAGAGCTCCCTCTTCGAGGGGCTCCCGGAGCGCCTCAAGGATATGAAGGCGCCCTCCTGGCTCGCCTTCGATCCGGAGAAGGCCGAGGGCAAGGTGCAGGGCGCTCCGCGGATGGACGCCGCGGTACAGCCCTTCGACCTGCCGCAGGTGCTCCAGTTCTACACCCGCTAGGGATTGCGGAGAGCGTATTTTTATCGTATAAAGAGATTACTCGTTTTTAAGAAACTCATCATGACAGCCCACAACATCGTGCTTCCGTCGAAGCCCAGGATCGTCTCCGAGGAAGAGTGGAGCGGCTCGTACGAGATCGACGGCCTCTACCCTGGCTACGGCCATACTTTGGGCAACTCCCTCCGCCGTATCATCCTCTCCTCGCTCCCGGGTGCGGCCATCACCGAGGTCAAGATCGACGGCGTGAACCACGAGTTCTCCACCATCCCCGGCGTGAAGGAGGACGTGGTCACTATCCTCATCAACCTGAAGCGCGTCCGCATCAAGATGCTCTCGGACGAGCCGCAGATCCTCTCCCTCTCCGTGAAGGGCGCGAAGGAAGTCACTGCCGGCGACTTCAAGGTCCCCGGCCAGGTGGAGATCCTCAACCCCGAGCTCGTCATCGCGCACACCACCGAGAAGGGCGCGGAGCTCTCCATGGAGCTCAAGGTGGAGAAGGGCCTCGGCTTCGTCCCCAAGGAAGTCCTCCAGAAGGAGAAGGTGGACATCGGCGTGATCACCCTCGACGCCATCTTCACCCCGATCCGCCGCGTGAACTACGAGGTGGAGAACATGCGCGTGGGGGATCGCACCGACTTCAACCGCCTCAAGGTCTTCATCGAGACCGACGGCACCATCACCCCGCACGTGGCCCTCGAGCAGGCGATCGAGATCATGATCAACCAGCTCCGCGCCATCGTCGGCTTCAAGGAAGAGGAGGAGCTCCGGCCCGAAGTCTCCGCAGAGCCCTCCAAGGAGGAGCGCGTCCGCCCGGAGATCGACGCGGAGATCCTCAAGACCCGCATCGACACGCTCGATCTCTCCCAGCGCACGGTGAACGCCCTCACCGAGGCGAACATCCGCACCGTGGGCGGCCTCGTGCGCAAGAAGGAGGAGGACATCCTCGACATCGACGGCCTCGGCTCGAAGGGCATCCAGGAGATCAAGCGCATGCTCTCTAACTACGGCATCACCCTTAAGTAATCCTGTATGAAGCACCACAAGCGAGGTCGTACGCTCGGCAAATCGAATACCCAGAGGGCGGCTCTGTTGAAGAGCCTCTCCCGCTCGCTCGTGCTCCACGGGAAGATCAAGACCACCGAGGCTAAGGCCAAGGAGCTCCGCCCGTTCGTGGAGCGCCTCGTGACCTACGGCAAGAAGGGCGGCCTTTCCGCGGAGCGCCTCCTCATCGCCCGCATCGGCGGCAAGGACGAGGCCAAGAAGATCCTCACGGAGATCGCCCCGCGCTACAAGGGTCGTAACGGGGGGTACACCCGCATCGTGAAGCTCCCGCGCCGCCTCTCGGACTCCGCCGCCATGGCTCAGATATCTTTCGTCTAATACCCCCATGACTCCCAAGGAATACATACTTAATGCGGAAGGGAAGAAGCTCGGACGCCTCGCGAGCGAAGCCGCCAAGCTCCTCATCGGCAAGGGCACGCCTGATTTCGTCAGGAACCAGACCGCGCTCGTGAAGGTGAAGGTGGAGAATGCCGGCAAGCTCGCGATCGACGAGCGCCGCCTCACCGCTGTCACCCACCAGCGCTATTCCGGCTACCCGGGAGGCCGCCGGGTAGAGACCGGCAAGGCGGTCGCCGCGAAGAAGGGCATGAGCGAGCTCGTGCGCCACGCGGTCTGGGGCATGCTGCCGAAGAACAAGCTCCGCTCCCGCATGTTCAAGAACCTGATCGTCACCGAATAATACATATGGATAAGACCAAACAGACTTTCATAGAGACGGTCGGGCGCCGCAAGACCTCGGTGGCCCGCGCGCGCCTCGAGGAGAGCGGTAAGCAGTCCTTCACCGTGAACGGCAAGCCCTTGGAGGAATACTTCAAGACGGACGACCTCAGGGCCACCGTCCTCGCCGCGCTCAACCTCACCGAGCAGACCTCCAAATTCAAGGTCTCCGTCCGCGTCATGGGCGGCGGCGTCTCCTCCCAGGCCGTGGCGGTCCGCCATGCGGTCAGCCGCGCGCTCGTCGAAGGGAACCGCGAACTCCGCGGCACCCTCAAGAAGCAGGGCTACCTCAAGCGCGATCCGCGCATGAAGGAGCGCCGCAAGTTCGGCCTCAAGAAGGCCCGCAAAGCCGCGCAGTGGGCCAAGCGTTAGCCCTCTCGAGCTGACGAGGAAAAGAGGGGGCCGAGCGCTCCCTCTTTTCGTTTCTGATATAGTCTTAATATCCCTATGGCAGACGATAAAGACACAGAGAAAGAGGACGTCGTGTACGAAGACGAGGCTGAAACGTCTTCGCCTCAGGAGCAGATCCGCCGCCTGCGCGAGAAGCTCGCTACCTGCGTACAAGAGAAGCAGGAGTACCTCGACGGCTGGCAGCGCATCAAGGCGGAGTTCGCGAACAGCAAGAAGCAGGAGAAGGAGGAGAAGGAGCGCTTCGTGAAGTTCGCGGAGGAGAATCTCCTCGAGGAGCTCATCCCCATCCTCGACAGCTTCGACATGGCGACGGGGAACAGCGCGGCGTGGGAGGCGCTCCCTCCCGAGTGGCGCAAGGGCATGGAGTACGTGCGCTCCCAGCTCCTCGCGACGCTCGAGGCGCACGGCCTCCGCGCGCTCGACCCCAAGGGGAAGCCCTTCGATCCCCGCGAGCACGCCGCGGTGGCGGAAGTCCCCGCGGAGACGGAAGAGCAGGATCACACCGTCGCCGAAGTCCTCCAGCGAGGCTACACGCTCTCCGGCAAGGTCTTGAGGCCCGCGCAGGTGAAGGTGTATATTTCGAAAACCGACAAGTAATTTTTTATCAATTAACTCAAAAACCACCATGGCAAAGATACTCGGCATCGACCTCGGCACCACCAACTCCGCGATGGCGGTCATCGAAGTGGGCACGCCCAAGATCATCGAGAACGCGGAGGGCGCGCGCACCACGCCCTCCGTCGTCGCGGTCTCGAAGACGGGAGAGCGCCTCGTCGGCCTCCTCGCCAAGCGCCAGGGCGTCACCAACCCGAAGAACACGATCTACCAGATCAAGCGCTTCATCGGCCACACCTTTGACGAGAAGGCGGTGGAGAAGGATCGCGCCGCCGTCCCCTTCGAGATGCAGAAATCCGAAAACGGCGGGATCGAGGTGAAGATGGGGGACAAGTGGTACCGCCCGGAGGAGATCTCCGCCATGATCCTGCAGAAGCTAAAGGCGGACGCAGAGGCGCGCTTAGGCGAATCGATCACCCAGGCGATCATCACCGTCCCCGCCTATTTCAATGACTCTCAGCGCCAGGCTACCAAGGACGCGGGCAAGATCGCCGGCCTCGAGGTCCTGCGCATCATCAACGAGCCGACGGCGGCCGCGCTCGCCTACGGCTTCAACAAGAAGAAGGAAGAGAAGATCGCCGTATTCGACTTCGGCGGCGGCACCTTCGACATCTCCGTGCTCGAAGTGGGCGACGACGTGGTGGAGGTCAAATCGACCGACGGCGACGCGCACCTCGGAGGCAAGGACATAGACCAGGTGATCATCAACTGGCTCGCGGAGGAGTTCAAGAAGGAGAGCGGCATCGACGTGCGCAACGACCCCCTGGCCCGCCAGCGCCTCGATGAGGCGGCAGAGAAGGCCAAGATCGAGCTCTCTACCGCGCTCGAGACGGAGGTGAACATCCCCTTCATCACCTCGGACGCGAGCGGCCCGCGCCACCTCCTCGTGAAGATGACCCGCGCCAAGCTCGAAGAGCTTTCCAAGGAATTCATCGACCGCGCGATGGCGATCACCAAGCGCGCCATGGAGGCCTCGCCCTTCAAGCTCGCAGACATCAGCGAGGTCATCCTCGTCGGCGGCCAGACCCGCATGCCCGCCATCCAGAAGGCCGTAGAGGACTTCTTCGGCAAGAAGGCCCACATGGGCGTGAATCCGGACGAAGTGGTGGCGCTCGGCGCCGCCATCCAGGGAGGCATCCTCGCGGGCGATGTGAAGGACGTGCTCCTCCTCGACGTCATCCCGCTCTCCCTCGGCATCGAGACGCTCGGCGGGGTCGCCACCAAGCTCATCGAGAAGAACTCCACCGTGCCCACCTCCCGCTCGCAGGTGTTCTCCACCGCCGCGGACAACCAGACCTCCGTGGAGATCCACATCGTCCAGGGCGAGCGCGCCATGGCAACAGATAACAAGAGCCTCGGCCGCTTCATCCTCGATGGCATCCCGCCCGCGCCGCGCGGCCTCCCGCAGGTCGAAGTGACCTTCGACGTGGATGCGAACGGCATCCTCTCGGTGAAGGCCAAGGACAAGACCTCCGGCAAGGAGCAGTCCATCCGCATCGAGGCGTCTTCCGGACTCTCCGCGGAAGAGATCGAGCGCATGAAGAAGGACGCGGAAGCGCACGGGTCCGAGGACGAGAAGAAGAAGCAGGCGGTGGAAGCCCGCAACATCGCCGACCAGCTCATCTACACGGCGGAGAAATCGCTCCGCGACAACGGAGACAAGGTTCCGGCGGAACTCAAGACCTCGATTGAGGGTAAGGTTGCCGAACTGAAGAAAACCAAGGAGGGGAATGACGCGGACGCCATCAAGCGCGATACGGAAGCGCTCTCTGCCGAGCTCCAGAAGATGGGCGAGGCGATGTCTAAAGCATCCGGAGCGCAGAACGCAGGCGGCGAATCAGCCGCTCCCGCAGAGAACGAGAAGCCTCCGCGCGATGCGGAGTTTAAGGAAGGAGAAGAGCCGAAAGCGTAAAATTTGTACGCAGGCGGGGAGCCTGCTAGTATGGAGAAAACGCACTCTTCATGTCCAAAAATTACTACGACATCCTCGGCCTCTCGAAGACCGCTTCCAAGGAAGACATCAAGAAAGCTTTCCGCAAGCTGGCGCATAAGTACCATCCCGACAAGAAAGGAGGGGATGCCGGCAAGTTCAAGGAGGTGAACGAGGCCTACAGCGTGCTCTCGGACGACAAGAAGCGCGCCGAGTACGATTCCTACGGCCGCGTCTTCTCCGGCGCAGGCGGCAATGCCGGACCGGACATGGGCGGCTTCGACTTCTCCGGCTTCACCGGGGGACAGGCGGGCTTCGAGGACTTCAACATCGGGGACATCTTCGGCGATATCTTCGGCGGAGGCAGCGGTCGCATCGCCCGCGGCCGGGACATCTCCATAGACATCGAGCTCACCTTCGCGGAATCCGTCTTCGGCGCGGAGCGCAAGGTGCTTATCACCAAGACTAGCCGCTGCGAAGTCTGCCACGGCTCCGGGGGGAAGGCCGGCACGGAGATGACGACTTGTACGACCTGTAACGGCAAAGGCCGGGTGCATGAGACCCGCCGCTCCTTCTTCGGCTCGATCAGCACCACCCGCACCTGCGAGGTCTGCCGCGGCTCGGGCAAGATCCCCAAAGAGAAGTGCGCTCCCTGCCACGGCGCGGGCGTCGTCCGCCGCCAGGAGGAGATCGCCATCAGCGTGCCGGCGGGCATAGACGACGGGGAGATGATCCGCCTCTCCGGCATGGGGGAGGCGGTCGCAGGGGGCGTCCCCGGCGACCTCTACGTGAAGATCCACGTGAAGCGCCACCCGTTCCTCCGCAAAGAGGGCGCGAACCTCACCACCGACCTCAATGTGAAGCTCACTGATGCGCTCCTCGGCGCCGACTACACCGTCCACACTCTCGACGGGGATATCACCCTCAAGATCCCGGAGAATATCTCCTTCGGCGAGATCCTGCGCGTACGCGGCAAGGGCGTGCCCATCGAGAAGAACCGCCGAGGCGATCTGCTGGTCCGTATAAATATCACGTTCCCGGGGAAGCTCTCCAAGAAAGGTCGCGAGCTTCTCAATGAGTTGAGGAAGGAAGGGATTTAGCAGATTTTCATAACGGCATTGCAGGATCTCGCCAAACGCGTTAGCGTGTGGCGAGATTCACTGTCCGCAAGAGCGGAGAAAGGGAGGTAAGTTGACCATTGCCATCAGCACCCGGAGCCGCAGTCGGTATCTGAGCCTCGGCGACGCATTGCGCAACGCCGGAGTTCCGGTCCTACCTGCTGCGGACGTCGAGGAGCACAAGCGCTTGATGGTCGCTGCAAGCCGCGTTGGCATGTGGCGGTATCTGTGGCCGCTCGTGAGGTTCATCGACCTCCACTGCCGTCTGTGCCTGGGGTCCGATATCAGGATGTCCGTCACAGGGGTGTTCTTCGTGAGCGGAACCATGGCCAGCATTCTCACCATCGATGCCGCAGTGAAGGGCGAGAATGTCCCCCTGGCGATGGCGGTCTTTGTCGCCATCTGGGCCCTAAACCTGCTTATCGTTGGCCTCGCTATCTGCTTGGCCCACAGCAAGAACGCCATTCGAGCCGCCGGATACTGGAGAAGCGCAGCGCTCGATAGCGTCGATCCGCCTTCGCCCCCAGCTTACCTTCTCCAGCGAGCGAAGTGGGCCAGTGACAACCTTCAGGTGGACGGCATTCCGCACAAGATCGTCATCGACTACTTCGACCGGGATCCGTTCATCCGGATCGTACGGAAGGGCCTGTGGTTCCACGGCGAGCGAAGCGCAACTGTCGGCGCGTGGGGCACGAACACAAAGCTCGATCGGATCTGACGACTTGACCCCCGGGAACCTCAGCGGTTCCCGGGTGGTTTTCTTTTGTGCACAGCGTTTCTACGGAAACACGGTGCTATACTCTCGTCATGCCAGACTTCTCTTCTTTATCTGCAAGCTTCGTTTCGATAGACATCCTCATCATCGTCGGAATCTTCGGAGCCCTCCTTGCGGTCGCCTTCGCGCTCGGGAGAGCGAAGACGGTGGCGCTCTACCTCTCGCTCTACGTCGGACTTCTCCTCTTCGCCTATTTCCCGTATACGGATCAGCTCGCGGGCTATGCGACGACCGCCCTCCAGAAGAGCCTCGTGCTCATCGCCGTGCTCCTCGCTCTCTCCGGAGCGGCCTACATGGCTATCAGGCACGTGGTGGATTCCTTTGACATGGGG